>CAYFLU010000021.1:0-28735 GCA_964343975.1 uncultured Solibacteraceae bacterium | reverse complement strand
AGTCGTAGTTGTTGTAGATGTCGACGATCTGCTGGATCAGCCCCATGCCGTCGGTCGAGATGTCGTCGAGCCGCCCGACGAACGGGCTGATGTACGCCGCGCCGACCTTCGCCGCGATCAGCGCCTGCGACGCCGAGAAGCACAGCGTGACGTTGACCTTGATGCCGTCATCGGCGAGCGCCTTGGTCGCCCTCACGCCTTCGCGCGTGAACGGCACCTTCACGACGATGTGCTCGTCGAGTGCGGCCCATTCGCGGCCTTCGGCGATCATGCCGGGCGCGTCGGTGGCCACCACTTCCGCGCTCACCGGCGCCTTCACGATCTGACAGATCTGCTTGATGATCTTCTTCGGATCGCCGCCTTCTTTGGCCATCAGCGACGGATTCGTCGTGACGCCATCGACGATGCCGAGCGGCACCATGGCTTCGATGTCTTTGAGGTTGCCGGTATCAAGAAAGAACTTCATGCTTCGCTCCGCGCGATCACCGGATTGGTGAGCGCGCCAATGCCTTCCACATGCACCGTGACCGTATCGCCCGGCACGATCGGGCCGACGCCCGACGGCGTGCCCGTCGAAATGATGTCGCCCGGCAGCAGCGTCTGCATCTTCGAGATGTAGGCGATGAGCTCGGGAATCGTGAAGATCAGCTCGCGCGTGCGCGAATCCTGCCGCACGTTGCCGTTCACATAGCACCGCACCTGCAGGTCGCGGCCGTCGAGTCCGAGCGCGATGCACGGCCCGACCGGCGCGAACGTGTCAAAACCCTTCGAACGCGTGTACTGGCCGTCTTTGTTCTGCAGTTCACGCGCCGTGACGTCGTTCACGCACGTGAGGCCGAGGATGTACTCGTGCGCCTTCTGCAGCGGCACATTCGCGGCGCGCTTGCCGATCACGATACCGAGTTCGCCTTCGTGGTGGATGCTGCCCGCCCACGTCGGCACGGCAATCGCGTCGTTCGGCCCGATAACCGACGTCGACGGCTTGATGAAGAGGAGCGGCTCGGGCGGGAGGGGCTTGCCCTGCTCGATCGCGTGGTCCTTGTAATTGAGACCGACGCACACGATCTTGCTCGGCATGACCGGCGCCAAGAGCGTCAGGCCGTCTGGCGAGATCGCCGCGCCCTCGCTGTGCGCGCCGAAGATGTCACCCTCGACCCGGCGCCACACGCCGTCGCGTTCCGTCACATAGCGCGCCTCGGCGCCGTCCTGAATTCGATAGAGACGAGTCATCGTTGTGTGCGTCCTGTTTCTTCCACGCGATTGGATTCGGGGCTGCGGTTGCCGGCTGTGTCGACCGCCACGACCGCGTAGGTGTAACGCACGCCGGTCTTCGCCGTCGTGTCCTTGAACGCCGTGCCCGTGATCGGCGCCGTCATGAGCGGCTGCAGTTTGTCACCCGTGCCGTCGGTGCGCAAGACGAGGTACCCGGCCAGATCCGACGCCGTCGGCGCCTCCCAGGTCAGGTCGATCGAGCCTTCGGACGCGAACGCCACGAGGCCCGTCGGCGCCGCCGGCGCAAACGTATCGACCGGCTTCACACACGCCGGCTCCGACGCCGCGCTCTCGAACGAAATCGGTCCGGCCGCGCGCGCCGCGCGCACGACGAAGCAGGCGTTCTTGTTGAACACGACCGGCCGCTTGAACTCGGCGGCCGTCAGCGGCGTCGCGCTGAGCCCGACCACATCCGTCTTGCCCGGCTCCGTCGCGTCGTACACCTGATAGGTGAGACCCGGTGTCGCCGTCCACGACAACGTCAGCGTCGTCTCGTCGTACTTCGTCGCGGCGCCCTTCGGCGGATCCGGTAGCGGCCCGAGTGCCACCGGCAGAAAGTCCGACACCTGCCCGCGACGCGTACGCGTGGCGAACGGCACGATCATGTAGAAGCGCGTGGCCTGCTCGATCCGCTGCGGTCCCACCGGCGCCACCGGCGGCGCGGGCGCCACGCCCGGCGTGGTCGGCACTGGCGGCGGGGCCGGCTTCACGACGAGCGGCACCACCGGCACCTTCTCGGTGAAGATCAGCGGAACGGCCTTGGGCTCTTCATCATCAGAGGCGTCGGGCGCGGCTCCCGCTGGCTTCGGCTTCGGCCACGCCAGGTCGTGCGCGACCTCAGCCACCTTGTTCTTGTCGTCGGTCAGCTGCTTGATGTTCGGCGACAACTCGCCGGGCAGCACCGTCATCGCGTAGATCTCGATGTGATCGAACGTAAACGGCTCCGAGCCGTCGAGATTGCGAATCGGCGTCGTGTAGCGCAGCGTGACCGACCCATCGCGACGAATCACAGAGACAGCCGTCGGCTTGTCGGGCACCGGCCGCAGCGGCGGCAAGGGCGGTCCCTTCTTACCGCACGCCACAGCGGCGCCGGCGCCGAACGTCACGAGTGCCACGAACAGCAACCGGCGCACCGGCTCAGGCCAGCGGGTCACAGGATGTACCGGGAAAGGTCGTCGCTCTTGACGATGTCGGCGAGCATGCGGTCCACGTACGCAGCGTCTATCGTAATCGATTGACCGTTCAGCTCGGAGGCATGGAACGAGACCTCGTCGAGGAGTCGCTCCATCATCGTGTGGAGCCGGCGCGCCCCGATATTTTCCATCCGGTCATTCACCACCGCCGCCAGTTCCGCGACCCGACCAATCGCATCGTCGGTGAACGTGAGCGTGAGCCCTTCGGTGGCCATGAGGGCGACGTACTGCGTGATCAGTGCGTTCTTCGGCTCGGTCAGGATTCTCACGAAGTCGTTGCGACCGAGCGCTTCGAGTTCGACGCGGATCGGAAACCGCCCCTGCAATTCAGGAATGAGATCCGAGGGCTTCGACACGTGAAACGCGCCGGCGGCCACGAACAGGATGTGATCGGTGCGCACCATCCCGTGCTTCGTGTTCACGGTGGTGCCTTCGACGATGGGCAACAGATCGCGCTGCACGCCGCCACGGCTGATGTCGGGCCCATGACCGCCGTCGCGGCCCGCGATCTTGTCGATCTCGTCGATGAAGATGATGCCGCCCTGCTCCACGCGCTCCACGGCCGACTTGGTCACGCTGTCCATGTCGATCAGCTTGGCCGCTTCTTCCTGCGCGAGCACGTCCAGCGCTTCCGGCACCGTCACCTTGCGCCGCTTGTGCCGCCCCTGGAACATCCCGGGCAGCATGTCGCGGAGATTCACGCCGATCTCTTCTACGCTCGAGCCCGACACGAGCTCGAGTGATGGCGTCGCGCGCTCGCGCACGTCCACTTCGACCATGCGCGTGTCGAGCTTGCCCGCGCGCAACTGCTCGCGCAGTTTCTCGCGCGTGGCCGCGGCGTGATCACGCGTCATCTGCGCTTCGGTCGACGTCTCGCCGAGCGGCGCGGGGGTAGCGCCCGCCGGTGGCGGGGGCAGGAGCAAATCCAGGAGGCGCTCTTCGGCGGCCTGCCGCGCGCGATCGCGCACGTCGCGCTCGCGCTCTTCGCGCACCATCTTCACCGCGATCTCGACGAGATCGCGCACCATCGACTCGACGTCGCGGCCGACGTAGCCGACTTCGGTGAACTTGCTCGCCTCGACCTTCACGAACGGCGACTGCGCCAGCTTCGCCAGACGCCGCGCGATCTCGGTCTTGCCGACGCCGGTCGGCCCGATCATCAGGATGTTCTTCGGGGCGACGTCTTCCGCCATCTCGCGCGGCAGCTGCTGCCGCCGGTGGCGATTGCGCAAGGCGATCGCCATCGCGCGCTTCGCCTTGGCCTGACCGACGACGTATTTGTCGAGTTCGGCGACGATCTCGCGCGGGGTCACGACAGCGATTCCAGCGTCAGCGAATGGTTGGTGTACACACAGATGTCGGCGGCAATCGCCATCGATTGCTCCACGACGCCGCGCGCGTCAAGCGCGCTGTGCTTCACGAGCGCGCGCGCCGCCGCCATCGCGTACGCGCCGCCCGAACCGATGCCCAGGATGCCGTCGTCGGGCTCGATGAGGTCGCCCGTGCCCGAGAGCAGATACATGGCCCGTGTGTCGGCCACGAGCAGCATCGCTTCGAGCCGCCGCAGTGACCGGTCGGTGCGCCAGTCTTTTGCGAGCTCCACTGCCGCGCGTTCGAGCTGCCCGCGATGCTCCTCGAGCTTGCTCTCGAAGCGCGAGAACAACGCGAACCCATCGGCCGCCGAGCCGGCAAACCCGGCCAGCACCTTGTCGTGGAAGAGGCGGCGCACCTTCCGGGCACCGTGTTTGACGACGGTTTGGCCCAGGGTGACTTGACCGTCACTGGCCATCACGACGGTCCCGCCATGCCGGACCGCCAAAACCGTGGTGGCGTGGAAAGGAACGAGCGCTGCCATGGTCTCGAATTGTGTCAAACGTCCGCCTGTGAGGCCAGCGACCGAGGACACTGCCCCGGGTTCGCGTCTGAAATCGACCGGTATTCAAGACCGCCCCAGTGGCAGTAAAGTTGCACAAGTCATCGCCGGGGGAAGGTCCATGCACATCAGCCGTTTGCTTCTCGCTTCCGCGCTCGCCGTGGGCGTCTCGGTGCCGTCACTGGCGGCCGCTCAGGCCATTCCACGCACGACTTCCAGTGAGCCTCCGGCCAGCGCCGGCACCACCACCCAGTCGGGTGGCGCCGTTTCACGCGACGTCCCGACACCCGCACCGGCGCCCGCGCCGCCTCCGTCATCGTCGTCTTCGCAGCCCACACGCTCCGCCCCGCCGAAATCCGGCGGCTCGTCGAGCTCGGGCACGTCTTCAGGCAGCTCGTCGTCCGGCGGTGGCGCCGTCTCGCGCGGCGGCACGTCGTCGGGCCGGTTCGTCGGCGGTGGCGGCGGCAATGACGCCCCCGTGTATGTGGGCGCGAGCAGCACGCGGACGCGCGACGGACGCACCACGACCAACACGGCGATTCGTCGTCCCAGCCCGATCGGCGGCTTTGGTGGCGACTATCTGGGTTATGCCGGTTATCCCTTCAGCCCGTGGGGCCGGTGGTACCCCTGGTACAACGGCGGATGGGGCTGGGGGTATGTGTCGTGGGATCCGTGGCGCGTCGGCACCACGCGCTGGGTCTGGGGACGGTACGGCACGTGGTGGTACGACCCGACCTTCTGGTATGACCCGTGGTACGACCCGTGGTTCATGTATGGCTACGGCAATTACGGCCCGTATTCGTATCTCGGTGGCGGCACGGGGTCGCGCGAGAGCGAAGGCACGCCGCTCACCGGATCGCTCCGGCTGCGCGTGAATCCGGACAAGGCCAAGGTCTACATCGACGGCGTGCTGCAGGGCGTGGTCGACGACTTCAATGGATTGTCGAGCCATCTCGACGTGCCGACCGGCACCCACATGCTGGAGTTGAAGCTCGAGGGCTACGTCACGCTGAAGGACGAGATCACCGTCGAAGGCGGCAAGACGCAGACGTATCGAGGATCGCTGAAGAAGTCGTCGAAGTAAGAATGAAGTACCTGTCGGTCGTCGCGCGCATCTCTCTCGCCTATGACCTGGTCATCGGCGTCGCGATGCTCGCGGCGACCAACACGGTTGCCGCGCTCTTTCATGTGCCGGCGCCCCAGCCGATGCTGTTCGCCAAGCTGCTGGGCATCTTTCTGATCTGCGTAGGGTTGGGCTATCTCCCGGCGGTTCGCGACCCCCGCACCTATCGGCAGTATCTGTGGATCTTCGGTCCGCTGCTGAAAGGCGTCGGCGCCACGGCATTCATTCTCGACTACGCGTTGAACGGCGCGCCGGCGTCGTTCCTGCTGTTCGCCGCCGGCGACGGCACGCTGGCCGTGGCTACGTGGTGGGGCCTAACGCGTCTTTCGCGATGATCGTGCGGTCGACCTTCACTTCGCCGATCTTGTAGATCCGCCCGGCGGTCTTGCCGAGCACTTTGATCGTGAAATCCACAAACAGGGAATGTTTGAAGAAGTCGGCGCGCGCACCGGCCAGCGAGTAGCCGAAGTTCGCGCGGATGATGATCGGGTCGCTGATCGCGCCTGGTGCGAGCCCCTTCGCCACGAGCCCCTGCAACTGCAGCTCATCCTTCTGGCCGTCTTCCCCGGTGCGCCAGAACGACGCGGAGAGCTGGAATCCCGTGAGTGGCTGATCGCTCACGTTCTTCACGCGGATCGACGCGTAGGGCACGAGCTTCGTCTGGCCGTTGACGATGCCGAGATCGACGTAGCCGGAGGTGGACTCGGCGATCTGCACGGCTTTGTCGAGCGCCGGCGCCGAACTGCATGCAGTGAGCGGAGCGAGAGCCACGAGCGCGCCCGCGAGGAGCGCGCCCAGCAGAATTCGTCGGGGCATCAGCATCACGCGATATTAGAACCCGGCGCCGGGGGTTGGTTCCAGCCTAGCGCTCGTACTCGTGGATCTTCACCCGCGCCTTGGCCTCGGCGCGCGTGATCTTGCCCTGACGGAACGCCGTGAGATCCGAGCCGGAGATGCGCAGGATCAGCGCGATCGTGCTGCTCGATTCCATGCCGGGCATCGGGGAATCCGCGCCGCGCGCGCCGACCGTCAGCTCTTCGTTCGCCTTCAGTGGAATCTGGCCGAAGTCGAGCATCGCGTCGATCAACGCGTTGCGGATCGCCTTGCGGTACTCGCCCTGCGGGTCTTCGAGAATGGCCGTGTCGGCCGCCGGCGGCGCCACCACCGTGGTGCGGTTGCCGACGCGTGTTTGCGCGGACGGCGGCGGCTGCCGCTGCAGATCGGCCAGCAGGTCGACGATGGCTTCCTGCACTTCGGGCACTTCCACATCGAAGAACCAGCCGAAGTTCTCAACCTGGAAACCATGCGCATGCGGCTGTCCCGCGAACAGGCGGATCCCCGGGCTCACGGCATTCATCTTCCGGGCGATCGTATCGACGCCGTTCTGAATCGCGCTCGAGAACACACGCTCCATCGTGCGCACCTGCGCACGCAACTCCGCGTTATCCGAGGACGGCGCGGCTTTCTGCGCAAAGGCCGGCGTGGTGAATGCGACAAACGCCGCAGTGAGGGCAAGAGTCTTGGCCACAGTCACAGACTTATTCCTTCTCTTTCTCGGTACGGTTCATCGCGGAGCTCAGCGCACGCGCATTGAAGCCCTGCGCTTCCGTGATCTGCTGGGAGAGCGCCTGCATGCCGCGGTCCTGCGCGTTCTGGAGGTCACGCACCATCGATACCAGCTTGGCGGAAGTGCGCTTGTTGATGCGACCTTCGCTCTCGCTGATGAGCTGGTCGAGTTCGGCGCGGGTCAGCATGTTCTGCGACGGCGCGCTCGAGGTCAGCGCCACCTTCTCGAGCGACGCCAGCCGCTCACGCAGTTCGCGCACTTCATCGGAGGTCGCCGTGGGCACTGCCTGCGAGGGCGCGGGTGCGGTCGCCACCGGCGCGGCCGCCGCCATCACGGCGGGGGCGGGCATCAACGCGCGGGCCGCGAGGCCGCCGGCCAAGCCGAAGCCGAACATCACGGCCGCCGCGGCGGCAAAGCCCCACGCCGGCACCTGACGCCACCACGCCACCGGCGCGGGCGGCGCGAACGGCTTCCACACCGACTGATACTCGGGCACGTCCCACGCCAGAAGATCCTGGCGCACGCCGCGCAGCGACCGCAGTTCTTCACGACAGTCGTCGCACGATGCCAAATGCGCATCCATCAGACGACGGTCGCTGGCATCGACCTCGTCGTAGAGATACGCGATGAGTTTTTCTCGATCGTCACACATAGTGGTTTGCCCTGCTTCCAACTAACTACTCGAGCTTTCCCAGCTTGCCCGTCTCAAGCTGGCTTCATCGGTCTGCTGGCGCTCCAGACGCCGACGCAACACCGATAGCCCCTGATACAACCGCGTCTTCACCGTGCTCAGCGGACAATCGAGCGCGTCCGCGATTTCCTGGAATGTCAGACCGTGGAATTCCTTCATGAGGATCGCCACGCGCTGCTCTTCCGGCAGCTCCAACATCGCTTTGGCCACCGCCGCCGACATCTGCCGGCGGTTCACCAGCTCTTCCACCGATTCGGCTGGCGACGGCATCTGTTCGGCCATGTCCATGCCATCCTCGGTCTCCGGCACCTGAATCAGCGGCGCGCGACGCGCCTTCCGCATCCAGTCCCGGCACAAATTGAGGGTGATCCGATACAACCAGGAGGAGAACTTCGCCTGCCCCTTGAACCCCTTCAAGCCCCGATAGGCCCGAAGGAAGGCTTCCTGGGCGACGTCCCGGGCATCTTCCTCACGCCCGAGCGTCCGATAGGCCAGGGCATAGATCGGCCGTTCCCAGCGGGCAACCAGCTGGTTGAATGCCTCCATGTCCCCCGCTTGCGCGTGGGCGACCAGATCTTCGTCTGTGACCGGCGATGTGCTCACAACGGCTCTCTCGTCCTGCTGCCCCCAAACCCGGCCCACCGGGTGTCACTCCCTAAGACGGCAGGCATGGGCAGACAGTCTGTACGGACGTGGCAACTCGCTAAGACCGCAGGACTTTGACCTTTATAGTGCTATGCTTCCCCAGACGCCTACAGCGGATTCTTCCGCCACCTGGCCGACATGAGCGACGAAAACTTTCTGACCACGGAGGAAGTCCTTGACTACCTCCAGGTCAACCTTCGCACCGTCTACCGCCTGATCAAGGCCGGAAAAATCCCGGCCGTTCGGGTCGGCCGCCAGTGGCGCTTCCGCAAGCGTGACATCGACGCTTGGCTGGAATCGAGCCGCCCGGCGTCTGGCGGCATGGCGCTGGCCGACGAACGGTCCGCCGGCGGCAGCGAACGTCCCCGCATCCTCGTCGTCGACGACGAACAGGCGGTGCGCGACCTCCTCAGTAAGACGCTCACGATGGCGGACTACGACGTCGATTCGGCCGATGACGGCCCCTCGGCGATCGAGAAGATGCGCGCGGTCGAATACGACCTGCTCATCACCGACCTCAAAATGCCGGGCATGGACGGCCTCACGGTCATTCGCGAAGCCCGCAAACTGTCGGCGGACCTGCGGGTGATCATCATCACGGGCTATTCCACCGAAGCGAGCGCTATCGAAGCGATCAACCTCGGCGTCTCCGGCTACCTGACCAAGCCGTTCCGCCTGCCGCGCATCCTCGCGGCTGCCGCCCGCGCCCTCGGTGAACCTGTCCCAACCGCGGACGGGGCGTGATCCAGCTCACCTCCCTCACGAAATCGTTCGGCGAACGTGTCCTCCTCGATGACGTCACCTGGCAGGTGACCGACGGGGAACGCGTCGGCCTGTGCGGACCAAACGGCGCCGGCAAGACCACGCTCCTCCGCATGCTCGCCGGGCTCGACGAACCCGACAGCGGCCAGATCCACATGCCGGCCATGTCGACGGTCGGCTATCTGCCGCAGGACGGCCTCAACCACCGCGGCCGCACTTTGTTCGATGAGGTGTCGCTCGCGTTCGCGTCTCTGCTCGACGCGCAGCGCGAAATGCAGCGCATCGAACACGCGCTCGCGGATGAATCGCTCCCCGATGGCGAGCACGAAGCGCTGCTCATCAAATACCACGACCTGACCGAGAAGTTCCGTCACGAAGACGGCTACTCGATCGACCTCAAGGTCGCGCAAGTGCTGATGGGGCTCGGCTTCACGCGTGACGACTTCGACAAGCCGACCGAGACGTTCTCCGGCGGCTGGCAGATGCGCATCGCGCTCGCCAAGCTGCTCCTCGGCCGGCCAACGCTGCTGCTGCTCGACGAACCGACGAACCACCTCGACCTCGACGCGCGCAACTGGCTCGAGGAATACCTGTCGAGCTATCCGCATCCCGTCGTGCTCGTGTCGCACGACCGCTTCTTCCTCGACGCGGTCGTCACGAAGATCGCCGACCTCTCGCTTCGCAAGATCACCGACTACGTCGGCACGTACTCGAAGTATCTCGTCCAACGCGACGCGAATCTCGAACGGCTCCGGGCGGCCAAGGCCGACCAGGACGACGAGATCGCGCGCATGAAGGCCTTCATCGACCGGTTCCGCTACCAGGCCACCAAGGCCGCGCAGGTGCAGAGCCGGATCAAGATGATGGAGAAGATCGTGCCGATCGAAGTGCCGCCGGAACGCAAGCGCGTGCACTTCACGTTCCCGCAGTGTCCGAAGAGCGGGCGCGTCGTGATGGAACTGAAGGGCGCGTCGAAACGTTACGGCGACAAGCAGGTGCTGCGCGACATCACGCTGCACATCGAACGCGGCGATCGCATCGCGCTCGTCGCGCCGAACGGCGCGGGCAAATCCACGCTGATGCGCATGCTGTCGGGCGAAGAAACACCCGACACCGGCGAACGCGTGCTCGGCCATCAAGTCGTGATGGAGTACTTCGCCCAGGACGAAGCGAACCGGCTCGATCCGGTGAAGACCGTGTACCAGACGCTCGAGAGTGACTCGCCCGTCGGCATGGTGCCGATGATCCGCAACATCCTCGGCGGCTTCCTGTTCGAAGGCGACGACATCTACAAGAAGGCGGGCGTGCTGTCGGGCGGCGAACGCACCCGGCTCGCCGTCGCGCGCATGCTGCTGCGACCGGCCAACACGCTCCTCCTCGACGAGCCGACGAACCACCTCGACCTCGATTCGAAGGACGTGCTGCTCGACGCGCTCGCGGATTTCGGCGGCACGCTGATCTTCGTGTCACACGACCGCTACTTCGTCGACCGGCTCGCGACGAAGATCATCGCGGTCGGTCAGGGCGGCATCGAGATCTACCCCGGCACGTACGAGGAATATCTCTGGAGCAAGGCGCAGCGCGACGCGCAGGCCGCCGCGCCGGCCAAGACGGCGCCGAAGGCCCCGGCGGCTCAGGCCAAAGCGCCGGCCGCCGCCAAGCCGTCTCCCGTACCGACACCCGCACCCGCGGCAGCCGCTCCGGCCCTGCACGGCCGCGACGCCCGCGAGGCCAAGCGCGCGGCCGATGCGGAAGCCCGCAAGAAGCAGCGCGCCGAACAGCAACGTGCGCAGCGGATCGCCGACCTCGAGTCGCGCATCGCGGAGAAGGAGCAAGCCATCAAAGACGCGGAAGCCCAGATGGCCGCGCCCGGCTTCTACGACGACCGCGATGCCTCCAAGACCGTGATCGACCGCCATCAAGCCCTGATGTGGGACGTTCGGGATCTGATGGAGCAGTGGGAGGAGCTGCAAAATATTACAGATTTGAAATAATTGCCTGATTTTGTAATCTGATTGAGCCGCGATCTGATCGCCCCCATCAGGCTCACTCACAGAATCGTGCTTTTGGGTCCGTTCGGAACGCGGTACGCCCCTTGCGAAGGTACTGGCCGTGCCCCGGCCGCAGGCGACCAAAGTGACGACTCCCGTCTCCCAACCGCTCCTGGATGACCGGTTCTTCCGGCACCTCGTGTCCAACCTGCGAACCGGTGTGCTCGCCATCACGCGCGATGGCCGGATCGCGGTGATGAACGACATCGCCTATCGCTCGCTCGGCATGCACCCCCGATCGAACGATCTCGGCCGGCCCTTCACCGACGTCCTCGGCGACTTTCCCGAAGTGATCAACGTGCTCGACGCCGTGTTCGACAGCGATGACCTGCCGAACCGCGCCGAAATGCGCCTCCGCCATACCGGCAAAGCCATCGGCTATTCCCTGTCGCGCATCTTCAACGACGAAGGCGACGCGGTCGGCGCCACGCTCTTCTTCAAAGACCTCACGCAAGTCGAACAGCTCGAAGAACGCGAGCGGCTTCGCGACCGGCTCGCCACGCTCGGCGAAATGGCCGCCGCCATCGCGCACGAAGTGAAGAACCCGCTCGCCAGCATCGAAGTGATGGCCGGCGTGCTCCGCCGCCAGTTCCGCGATCGCGCCGACGCGCATGCCGCGGATGTGTGCGAGCAGCTCGACGACATCATCAAGGAAGCCAAGCTCGCCAACGCCATCGTCGTCGAAGTGCTCGAGTTCGTGCGGCCGATCCAGTTGCAACCGGAACGCGCCTGGATGCCGGATCTCTTGCACGAGTCGGTCACGATGGCCGAAAGCAAGATCCCGCGCGGGCAGATCGTGGTGAATGTCGTCGTCGACGCCGACGTGCCGGAACTCACGGCCGACGCACACCAGCTGCGGCAGATGTTCGCCAACCTCATCGCGAATGCGTTCGAAGCGATGAACGGCACCGGCCACCTGCGCGTGCGCGCGCGGCTCATCTCCGGCGAAGTCGAACCACTCGGCGGCACGCGCGCGCTGCCGTCACGTGTCCGTGTCGAGATTCATGACGATGGCCCGGGCATTTCGGCGGATGACCTCGAGCGGGTGTTCAGCCCGTTCTTCACGACCAAACCCCAGGGCACGGGGCTCGGTCTCGCCATCGTGCGCAAGGTCGTCGACGCGCATGACGGCACGATTCACGCCACGTCCGCCATCGGGCACGGCACCACGTTTACCGTCACCCTGCCGGTCACGCCCGTCCGGCCGCTGACATTGTCTGGAGACCACTGATGGGCCGCATTCTCGTTGTCGATGATCATGATTCCCTGCGCAAAGGTCTGGTGCGCGCGCTCGGCAATGCCGGGCACGACATCGAAGAGGCGCCGAACGGCACGGTGGCGATTGAACGTCTACAGGACAGCCAGTTCGACATCGTCCTGACCGACCTCCGCATGGGCGGTGCCGACGGCATGGACGTCCTGCGCACCACGCGCAAGTTGCAACCGAACGCGAAGGTCATCCTGATGACGGCGTTCGGGTCGATCCACACGGCGGTCGAGGCGATGAAGATCGGCGCCTTCGATTTCGTGCAGAAGCCCTTCGAAATTGAGGAGATGGAGCTCAAGATCGAGAAGGCGATCGAGCTGAAGCACCTCCAGTATCAGGTCGACTACCTGCGCACCTCGCAGCAGGACATGTACGACTTCGATCGCATCGTCGGCGCGAGCGGGGCGCTGCAGCAGGTACTGGGCATCGTCAAGAAGGTCGCGCGCAGCAACTCGACGATCCTGATCCGCGGCGAGACGGGCACGGGTAAGGAACTGATCGCCGGGTCGATCCACCACAACTCGCTGCGGGCGAACAAGACGTTCGTCAAAGTGAACTGCGCGGCGCTGCAGGAGAACCTGCTCGAGTCGGAACTCTTCGGTCATGAGAAGGGCGCGTTCACGAGCGCCGACAAGCAGCGCATCGGCCGCTTCGAGCAGGCCGACGGCGGCACGCTGTTCCTCGACGAAGTCGGCGACATGAGCCCGAACACGCAGGCCAAGATCCTGCGCGTGTTGCAGGAGCACGAGTTCGAGCGCCTCGGCGGCACGCGGACGTTGCGCGTGGACGTGCGCATCATCGCGGCGACCAACCGCAATCTCAGCCAGATGGTCGCGGACGGACGCTTCCGCGAAGACCTCTTCTACCGGCTGAACGTCGTATCGGTGGAGATGCCGCCGCTCCGCGATCGCAAGGAAGACATCGGCGCGCTCGCCGAGTTCTTCGTGCGGCGGTTCGCGAGCGAACTGAAGAAGAAGGTCGACGGCATTCAGGCCGACGCGCTGAAGGTGCTGATGCGCCACAACTGGCCGGGCAACATCCGCGAGCTCGAGAACGTCATCGAACGCGCCGTGCTGCTCACCGACGGCACGTCGATCGGCTTGGGTGACTTGCAGATCGGCGACCAGCAGAGCGGCGCCACCGCCGAGAAACAGCCCGCGATTCGCATTCCCCCGACGGGCATTGCGCTCGAGGAGATCGAGCGGCAGGCCGTGCTCGAGGCGCTGCGGATGTCGAACTGGGTGCAGAAGGACGCGGCGGAACTGCTGGCGATCAGCCCGCGCGTGATGAACTACAAGATCAAGATCCTCAACATCGACATCCCGCGGTCACGTCGGCCGATGGAGCCGGTGGCGTCGTAGCAGTCGTGGTGCACGTGGGCGGCCGCCCGGCCGCCTACTTCGTCTTCGCTCGTGGGTGCGCCTGACGGTAGACCTCCGTCAGGCGCGCCAGATCCAGATGCGTGTAGCGCTGTGTCGTCGTCAGCTGCGCGTGCCCCAGCAACTCCTGAATCGCCCGCAAGTCCGCGCCCGCCTGCAGCAGGTGCGTGGCGAACGTGTGTCGCAGTGCGTGCGGACTGATGCCCGTGGCGGCCGCGGTCTGCGGGACGTACTTGCGGACAATACGGTCCACGCTGCGCGTCGTCAGGCGGCGGCCGCGGAGGTTTAGGAAGAGCGGCGTCCGTGCGGCGCGCGGTTTCGGCGTCACGGCCCCCGGGCGTTTGCTCGCCGCCTTTTTGATCGTGCGGGGCGCGCCCGGGGCCTCGATCGGCGCATCGGCGAGCATCGCACGGAGCGCGTCGGCGGTCGCGGTGTTGAACGGCAGCAGGCGTTCCTTGCTGCCTTTGCCGCGCACACGAATCATGCGGCTCGACAGGTTGATGTCTTCGAGATCCGCGCCCGTCAATTCGCTGAGACGCAGCCCCGAGGCGTAAAACAATTCGAGAATGGCGCGATCACGCCGGCCGGCGATCGTGGACGTGTCGGGTCCGCGCAACATCGCATCCATGTCTTCGTGGCCGAGGTGGGCCGGCAGTGGCTGTTCGCGCTTCGGCGCACCGACCAGTTGGGTGGGATCGTCGGCGAGCACGCCCTCACGCACCAGGTACTTCGCGAACGTGCGCAACGCCGACAAACGGCGCGCCGTGGAGGCGCGGCTCAAACCGCGGCGATGGAGATCGCCGAGAAAATCGCGAATCGTGCTGCCGTCCATGCGATTCGGCGCGACCTGGCTCGGCTTCACGCCGTCCTGCGACGCGACAAACTCGAGGAACTGCGTCACGTCCGTGTCGTAGGCGCGGATCGTGTTCGGTGACACGTTCCGGTTGAGCTTCAGGAACGCGATGAACGCGCGGCTGTGCTCTTTAAGCATGCGCGGCCTGCGCGGCGCGCCAGGCATCGAGATCGGCGAGCGCGCGCGCGCTCATCGCGAGCTGGCGATCGTGCTTCGCCCGCGGTGGGGTGTCGAGCGGCGGCATGATGCCGAACGTGATGTTCGACGGATCGTAGTGCGCCGGATCGGCGTGCGACGCGTAGTACGCCAGCGCGCCGATGGCCGTCGTCCGCGGCGGCGCCTGCGGCTCGAGGCCGAGTGACAGCCGCGCCGCATTCATTCCCGCAATGAGACCGGACGCCGACGACTCGACGTAGCCTTCGACGCCGGAGACCTGCCCGGCGAAGAAGAGACTCGGGCGCACGCGCGTCTGCCACGTCGCGTCGAGCACCGTCGGTCCGTTGATGTACGTGTTGCGATGGATCATCCCGTACCGCACAAACTCGGCGTGCTCGAGGCCGGGAATCAACCGCAACACGCGCGCCTGCTCACCCCACTTCAGCTGCGTCTGAAATCCGACGAGACTGTAATGGTCGGCCGCGAGGTTGTCCTGCCGGAGTTGGACGACGGCATACGGCCAGCGACCGGTGCGGGGATCATCGAGCCCGGCCGGCTTCATCGGACCGAACCGCAGCGTGTCGACGCCGCGATGCGCCATCACCTCGATCGGCAGACAGCCTTCGAAGAACTTGGTGTGATCGAAGTCGTGCACGGTGGCTTTCTCCGCGGTCACGATCGCGTCGTGAAACCGCAGGTACTCGTCTTTCGTGAACGGGCAGTTCAGGTAGTCGCCGTCGGCATTCTGTCCGCGGTTCCAGCGGCTCGCGCGAAACACCTTCGACATGTCGAGCGACTCCGCCAGCACGATCGGGCTGATCGCGTCGAAGAAGGCGAGGTGTTGCCGTCCGACGAACGTGGCGATGGCTGCCGACAACGTGTCGGAGGTCAGCGGACCGGTGGCGATGATCACGGGATCGCGATCGGTCGACGCCGGAATGTCCGCGATCTCGCCGCGTTCCAGACGGATCCGCGGGTGCGAGGCGATCGCCGCGGTCATTTCTTCGGCGAACTGCTCGCGGTCGACGGCGAGCGCCGCGCCCGCCGGCACGCGCACGCGATCGGCGGAGCGCATGACGAGCGAGCCGAGCCGCCGCATCTCCTCTTTGAGCAGACCGACGGCGTTGTCGAGCTTGTCGCCGCGGAAGGAATTCGAACAGACGAGCTCGGCAAGCCGGTCGGTCTGATGCACGGCCGTCGGACGGACCGGCCGCATCTCATGCAGCGTGACATCCACGCCGAGCGAGGCCGCCTGCCACGCGGCCTCGCAGCCCGCCAGGCCGCCCCCGATGATCCGGATCACGTCGTCGAGGCTTCCTCAGGCAGCGGCGCGTCCATGATGAAGTCGCACTCCTCGTTCGCGCAGATCAACTGGCGGCCATGCCGCTTGGTGATCTTCTCGGTGAGGAATGGCCACTGGCACTTGGGACAGTTCTGGTCGGGCACCGGCTTGTTCCACAACGTGAAGTCGCACTTCGGATAGTTCACGCAGCCGTAGAACTCCTTGCCGCGCCGCGACTTCCGCTCCGCCACATCGCCGCCGTCCTTCGGACACTTGATGCCCGTGAGCTTCTGCTTCACGTAACGGCAGTCGGGATAGCCCGTGCACGCGGTGAACTCGCCGTACCGGCCCTGCTTCACCACGAGGTTCTTGCCGCAGTTCGGGCACTTCTCGTCGAGGATCTGATCCGGCTTCGCCGCGGCGACACCGGTCTTCGACTGGATGATCTTGCGCGTCGTCTTGCACTCGGGATAGCCGGTGCACGCAAGGAACTGACCGAAGCGGCCGCGCTTGACGACCATCGGCTTGCCGCAGTTCTCGCACGCCTCATCGAGTTCGTCGGTCGACGGCGCCGCGGGCGTCTCGATTTCCTTCGTGTTGTCGCAATCGGGATAGCGGCTGCAGGCGAGGAAGATGCCGAACTTGCCGGCCTTCTCGACCATTTCTCCCGTGCCGCACTTGTCGCACGTGATGCCGGTCGGCTGCCCTTCCTTGAAGTTGGGCATTTCCTTCTCGGCGCGCTTCAGGTCCTTCTTGAAGTCCTTGTAGAAGGCCTTGAGCACATCGCTGTAGTCGGCCTTGCCCTTCTCGATGTCGTCGAGCTCCTCTTCCATCTTCGCCGTGTAGGCGATCTCGAGGATGTCGTCGAACGCCGGCGTCAGGAGTTTCTCCACGAGTCGTCGTCCGAGAATCGTCGGCCAGAAGCGGCCTTCGACCTTGTTGACGTAGTCGCGCGCCTGAAGCACCGAGATGATCGAGGCGTAGGTGCTCGGACGGCCGATGCCGTTTTCTTCGAGCGCCTTCACGAGCGAGCCTTCGTTGTAGCGCGCGGGCGGCTGCGTGAACTTCTGCTCGGGCTTGATCTCGCGGACCGCGAGCTTCTGGCCCGCCTTCAACGGCGGCAGCACGCCGCTCACGGCATCGTCGTCGGCCTCGGCCGACGGCGCCACCGACTGGTTCGGCGCCGGCCGCTCGGTCCGTTCGCTTTCTTCCGCTTCCGTCGTGCCGGCGTCGTAGACCGCCAGCCAGCCCGCGAACTTCGGCACGGAGCCCTTCGCGCGGAAGAGGTAGTCCTTCGCCGTGATGTCGACGGTCGTGTCGTCGAACGTCGCCGGCATCATCTGCGACGCCACGAAGCGGTTCCAGATGAGGCGATAGAGGTAGTACTGATCCGGCGTCAGGTGCGCACGCACCGATTCCGGCGTGTACTTCATGAACGTCGGACGAATCGCTTCGTGCGCGTCCTGCGCGCTGGCCTTCACCTTGAAGCGGTTCGGCTCGGCCGGCACGTACGCCCCGCCGTACTGCAACCCGATGTGCTCGCGCACGTCGTGCAGCGCCTGATCGGCCACGCGGACCGAGTCGGTACGCATGTAGGTGATGAGACCGACCGCGGCTTCCTCACCCGGCAGCTCGATGCCCTCATAGAGCTGCTGCGCGATCATCATCGTCTTCTTCACGGGGAAGCGCGATGCCTGCTGCAGCTTGCTCGTGATGAACGGCGGCGCGGCGTGCTTCTTCCGCTCCTTCTGCGCGATGTCCGAGACCACGAAGTCGGCCTTCGCGAGGTCGGCAAGGACCTGCTTGGCTTCGGCTTCGTTGCTGACCTTCGCGGCCGCACTGCCCTTGCGCACGAGGCGCGCTTCGAACTCCGGCGGCTCCGGACCGGCCAGACGCGCCGTCAGATGCCAATACTCTTCGGGTGTGAAGGCTTCAATCTCGCGCTCGCGGTCGCAGATGATCTTGAGCGCAACCGACTGCACGCGCCCGGCGCTCAGGCCGCGGCGCACCTTGTCCCACAGAATCGGGCTGATCTTGTAGCCCACCAGGCGGTCAAGCACGCGCCGCGCCTGCTGCGCGTCGACCATCTTCATGTCGATCTGGCCGGGATGCTTGATCGCTTCGAGAATCGCCTTCTTGGTGATCTCGTTGAACATCAGGCGGTGAATCTTCCGCTTCTTGCTGCCGAGCTCCTCGGCCAGATGCCAGCCGATCGCCTCGCCTTCGCGGTCAGGGTCGGTCGCGACGTAGACGTCGTCGACGCCCTTCGCGGCGTCCTTCAACTCCTTGATGACCTTCGCGCGGTCCGGAATGACCACATATTCCGGGGTGAAGTCCTCATCCACATCGACGCCAAGCTTGCTCTTCGGCAAGTCGCGGACGTGGCCCATGGAGGCGACGACCTTGTAGTCGCGCCCGAGGTACTTGTTGATCGTTTTCGCTTTCGCTGGTGATTCGACGATCACCAATGCCTTTGCCATATAAATGTGCCGTTCCCTTTTTTACACTAGCACTCTCGTCCAGTCGCCCGCCCGTTCGGGCTAGCGGCGGACCCAACCGCCGGGCACACGCGCCACACGGCCGTGGATTTCGAGGGAGGCCAATTCTGCCAGCAATTGGCCGGTCGCCCAACCGGTGAGTTTGGCCAACCCGTCGACATCATGCACGTCTCCGGGCACCATCTTTGACTCCAAGTCACTTATTGGCAATGACTTAGAATCCATCCTCTCGGTCGATTCGTCCGGGCGGGCCCATCCGAGTTCATCCAGAACATCTCCAACAGTCTCGACCAAACGGGCTCCGTCCTTTATTAAGGCGTGACATCCCCGGCTGCGCCCGGACAGCACGCTGCCGGGCACGGCCAGTACCTCACGGCCCTGCTCGAGCGCCATCCGGGCGGTGATCAGTGACCCACTCCGTTCACCGGCCTCGATCACCACCACGGCGCGTGAGAGGCCGGAGATGATGCGGTTGCGGAGGGGAAAGTAGTGCGGCTGGGGCGTGGTGCCGGGCGGGAGCTCCGACCACACGCCAGCGGAGGCCGCCACGCGCGCGGTCAGATCCCGGTGCTCGGCCGGGTAGATCACGTCCGCCCCACACCCGAGCACGCCCAGCGTCCGGCCGCCCGCCTCCAGGGCGCCCTCGTGTGAGGCCCCATCGACGCCACGCGCCAAGCCACTGACCACCAGGAGCCCGACCTCAGCCAGACCATGACCGAGCTGCCGAGCCAACGCCAGGCCGGCCGGAGAGGCATGCCGCGAACCCACCACGGCCACGGCCGGCACAGCCACTGCCCCGGCCACGCCCTTGACCCACAGCACGGGCGGCGGATCGGCCACTTCCCAGAGCCACGACGGATACCGCTCGTCGGTGCAAGGAATCGGCGTCAGTCCCTCGCGTTCCGCACGGTCGAGCGCCAGACCGGCATAGCGACGGGCCTCGGCAACCGCCGCCCCTCGTGCCTCGATCGGTACCTCGAGCCGATCGCACATCGCGTCCAGAAGCTGGTCCGCCGTCCACGCAAAGAGCTCCCCGCGTGGGTCGTCAACGAGTGCTTTGAACGTGCGCGCCAGCAACGTCTCGCCGGCCGGTGGCCTGAGACACGACAACGTCACGACGTCCGCCAGTGCCATGGTGACTTTCACATTTCCCCTCGCGTCTTACGTGGTGCGTAACGGGGGACAACAAGTGCAGCCGCCGTGCCACATAAATGCCTGCGAAATCAGGCGGTCCGCAATCTGCAGGCGGCAATTTTTGAGGTTTTGAAGCGGCAGCGACTTTGCAAAACCTGACACCGTTGCCGCCGTTGCGCCTATGGGGTACGGCGGTATAGTGAGGGCTGATCAGCCTATGAGAACACGAGTCATTGGCATGTGCCTGCTGGCGATGCTCGTCGCGGTTCCGGCGTTTGCGGACCGACGCACCGATGCACGCGAGCAGGTGGAGTTCGGCATCTCCGTCGCCGAGAAGGGTCTCTGGAAAGAGGCCACGTTCCGGTGGGAGAAGGCCGTGGAAATCGATCCCACCTATGCCGCGGCATGGAACGACCTCGGCATTGCGTATGAGCAGCAGGGCCGGTTCGAGGATGCGCGCAAGGCGTACGACAAGGCGATCAAACTCGACCCGGAAAACCAGATGATCCGTCAGAACTACGACCTGTTCAGGGAAGTCTATGACCGCACGCAGCGTCGCCGCGATCGTTAGTCTGTCTGCCGCGCTGGCGGTGTCTGCCGCCTGCGGCGTGAATTTCCAGGAGATCGGCATCGAAGTGCCGATCCAGGCCAAGCTCGACACGACGCCCTTCCAGCGCGTGCTCGTGTATGGCTTCCTGTCGGGAGGCTCGAAGGACGTCGACGTCAACAGCGAGACGGTGCGCTTGCTCCGCAGCCAGCTGCGGACCAAGTCGAACCTGAAGGTCATCGACAGCGACGTCGTCTCGCTCGTCGACATCGTCGACAAGATGAAGGGCAACGTCGCGACCCCGGCGGCGGATCCCACAACCCCGAAAGACCCGAAGGACCCCAAGGCGGATGTGAAGTCCGAGAAGGACCTCCAAGCCTACGAGCCGATCTTCGCCGACGTGGCCTATTGGAAGAAGCTCGGCGAGGAATACCAGACCCCGCTCATCGTGACCGGCGTCGTGTATTTCACGGACATCAACAAGAGCGGCATCGTCGAGACCCCGCGGGAGACCATCAACCAGCTCGGCCAGCGCTCGGTCGTCTCGGTGCGCCAGTGGATGGACCGGAAGGGCTTCGCGATCGCCCCCAAGTTCATCTTCATCGACGGCCGGACCGGGGCCCAGCTCTACTCAGACTCCTACCGGGAGGAAACGCTCTATCAGGCGGCCCAGAATACCCCCGCCCTGTCCTCCTACTTCGAGCTGATGGACCGGCTGATCCCGGGGTTCCTGAATACCTTGAGCTCTCAGAAGATCAAGAGCACCCGGACGCTGCTGAAGTAGACCCGGGCCCTCGTACTCTGATAGCCTTTGAAGTTCTGGCCCGGTCCGGAGGTGTCTCCGTGCAGCGGCTGGGCCATTGAGGGAGATTTAGAAATGTTCGCCATTGTTCAGGCCGGGGGCCGGCAAGAAAAGGTCGTTGCGGGCACCGTGGTGGTCGTGGATCGTATCGACGCGGAGCCGGGCACGGAATTCACCTTCGACAAGGTGCTTCTCGTGGAGAAGGGTGACGGCGCCGTCACCGTTGGCGCGCCGTTCATCGCGGGTGCGACGGTCGTTGGCGTGGTTGAAGCGCAGAGCCAGGGCAAGAAGGTTCGCGTGTTCAAGTACAAGCGCCGTAAGCAGTACCGCCGCACGCAGGGCCACCGCACGCAGCAGACGCGCGTGAAGGTCACCAGCATCAACGCGTAAGGGATCAGGTTCAGGTCATGGCTCATAAAAAAGGTCAAGGCGCGTCACGCAACGGGCGCGATAGCAACTCTCAGCGACTCGGCGTCAAGGAACACGACGGCAAGCTCGTGACGGGCGGTTCGATCCTCGTCCGCCAGCGCGGCCGCCGGTTCAACCCGGGCACGAACGTCGGTCTGGCGAAGGATGATTCGCTCTTCGCCAAGGTCACGGGCGTCGTGAAGTTCAGCAACCACGGCGGGCACGGGCGCAAGATCAGCATCATCCCGGCAGACAAGAACTAGCCGTTGTTCGTTGATGAAGTCGACATCCGTGTGTTTGCCGGCGACGGCGGCAACGGATGTGTGGCCTTCCGCCGCGAGAAGTACGTCGAACGCGGCGGACCCAACGGGGGTGACGGCGGCAACGGCGGATCGATCTTCGTCCGCGCGAGCGCCCATCACAACACGCTCGTCACCTTCCGCTTCCACCCCGAATTCAAAGCCGAACGGGGCGGGCACGGACTCGGTTCCAACTGTACCGGCTTTTCCGGCGAGGACATGTACCTCGACGTACCGCCCGGCACGGTCATCTACGATCACACCGAAGACGGCGACATTCCGCTCGCTGACCTGACCGCTGTCGGCCAGACCGTACTCGTCGCGCGCGGCGGGCGGGGCGGACGCGGCAATGCCGCATTCCTGTCGAACTTCAATCGCGCCCCGCGTCGCGCCGATCCCGGCGAAGCCGGCGAAGCGCGTGTGCTGCGCCTGCGCCTGAAGCTCGTTGCAGATGTCGGCCTCGTGGGCTATCCGAACGCCGGCAAGTCCACCCTGATCTCCCGCATCTCCGCGGCGAAACCGAAAATCGCCGACTACCCGTTCACCACGCTCACGCCGAACCTCGGCGTCGTCCACATGAGCGACGACCGCTCCTTCGTTGTCGCCGACGTGCCCGGCCTGATCGAAGGCGCGCACGAGGGACACGGGCTCGGCACCAAATTCCTCGCGCACCTCGAGCGAACCAAGGTGCTGGTCCACATCATCGATGTGTCGTCGTCCACGGGCCGTGACCCGGTCGACGACTTCAAGGTGATCTCGCGTGAACTCGAGCTCTTCGAAGGCAGCGGCGACGAACTGGCGGCGGCGCTCTCGACCAAGCCACGCATCGCGGTGGCGAACAAGATCGACGCGCTCGATGAGCCCGACCGGTTGAAGAAACTCCAGCGGCACATGAAGAAACTGAAGATTCCGCTCTACCCGGTGTCGGCCGCCACCGGCGAAGGCCTTCCGGCGTTGCTCGAAGCGATGTGGAAGATCGTCGACGAGAGCCGCCGCGCCGACCAGTGACGGGCCTGTTCGGCGGCACGTTCGATCCCATTCACCACGGTCACCTGGACGTCGCGCGCGCGGCGCTCACGTCCCTGCGCCTCGAGCGGGTCCTGCTGATTCCGTCACGACAGCCGCCGCACCGTGCCGCGCCACTCGCCGCTCCGGCCGATCGCCTCGCCATGCTCCACGCCGCTGTCGATGACGCCACGCCATTCGAGGTGTCGACGATCGAACTCGACGCGGAGGGACCGTCGTACACGGCATCGACGCTGGATCGCTTCGCGGCGCGCGGCATCGACACGCGCACGCTCTGCTTCATCACCGGCGTGGACGCGTTCGCCGACATCCCGACGTGGTATCAGTACCCGGCGCTGCTCGACCGCTGCGCGTTTGCCGTCGTCTCGCGTCCGGGACGCTCCGTCGAGACCTTGCGGACGACGTTGCCTCAACTGGCGAGCCGCATGATCAGCGTCGTCGCAAATCAGTACCCAACGGCAACGCAACCGAGTATCTTCTTGATAGACGCGCCCACGGCACCGGTGTCATCGACCGACGTGCGTGCGCGCATTGCCCGGGGAGCATCGATCGCAGGGCTGGTGCCCGAGGCCGTCTCGGCCTACATCGACGCACACCGGTTGTATCGTCCGGAGACCCATGGCCACTAACCGCCGGCCGCGCACGCGCGCGGCCTCGTCCCGCTCCCGCGCCACGTCGGTCACGACGCGACGCACTGCCACACGCAAGACCGCCACGAAGTCGCGTGCCGCCAAGACGCGCACCGCGTCCGCGCCGCGGACGGCCGCCAAGCGGTCGCGCAGCACGTCTCCCAAGACACCGTCGGGCCTGCCGGCACAGGTCAAGGCCGCAATCGCCGCGGCGCTCGACAAGAAGGCCGAGCATGTGCAGGTGCTCGACTTGCGCAAGGGCGGCGCCTTCACCGACTTCTTCGTGATCGCCACCGGCACCAACATCCGGCAGGTGCAGGCGATCGCGGACGGCGTCGAAGAAACCTTGAAGAAGAGCGGCGTGCGACCGGCGCTGATCGAGGGCTACACGAAGGCCGACTGGATCCTGCTCGACTACTTCGACTTCATCGTCCACGTGTTCACGCCGGCCACGCGCGAGTTCTATGCCCTTGAACGGTTGTGGGGCGATGCCGAGCGCGTGGAAGTTTCTGAGTAGCTGACCGCTCGCGCGAACGTCAAAAACTGACACTCTGGCCCGCGGTCTCCTCCGAGAGACGGCTGGCCGGAGCCTTGCACTTCCGAGCGGCATGCTGGCCCCGCTCGGCAACCTCCTCATTCGTCATCTGCTTGCGCCGTGCTGCGCCGCCTGCAATCGCGACCTGGCGGCGCCGCTCGAGGGCGCGCTCTGCCAGGACTGCGTCGCCGGCGTCATCGCCATCACGCCGCCGATCTGTGTGCGCTGTGGCGACCATGTCCCGCGCTTCGACACCAACGTGCTCTGCGCTCGCTGTCAGCGTGAGCCTCCCGTGATCGTGCGGGCCCGCAGTGCCGGCGTGTACGACGGCGCGCTCCGCGACATGATCCACGCGCTGAAATACCAGAAGCGCCGCATGATCGCGCCGTGGCTCGCGGCACGCATGCGCGACAGCGGTCGCAGCGTGCTCGACGGCGCCGACGCGGTGATTCCCGTGCCACTGCATCCGTGGCGATATCTCCAACGGGGGTTCAACCAGGCGAGTGATCTCGCCGAGCGGTTGCACTGTCCGGTCTGGCACGCGCTCTGGCGTCACCGCGGTGGCCCGCCACAGGCCGGCCTCCCCGCCGCGCGTCGTCAGAACAATGCGCGCAACGCCTATGCGGTGGTGCCCGGTGCGCACCTGCGGTACCCGCGCCTGCGCGGCGCGGTGGTCGTGTTGGTGGATGACGTGATGACGACCGGTGCGACGCTCAACGCCTGCGCGTTGGCCCTGCACGGGGCCGGTGTGGCAAGTGTGCGCGCGCTTACCGCAGCCCGAGCCGTGGCCACACGGCCGCCGACACGGCCGCCGACACCGCATCTTTCGATTGTTCACCGTCGATGACGACCCAGCCTTCGGCCGCCGCCTGTCGGCGGTAGCTGTCGCGCACGCGGGCCAGAAGCCCCATGTCGCGTTCGTATTTGTCGCGCCCTGTGCTCTTGCGGGCCACAGCGGTCTCCGGGGCGATGTCGAGCAACACCGTCACGGTCGGCTCGGGCAGAAACCGCTGAATCTCGCGAAGCCAACCGGCGTCGAGGCCAAACGCCTCGCCGTAGGCCACGCTCGACGCGCGGTAGCGATCACACACAATGCTCGCACCCGCCTCGAGCCACGCATCGATCCGCGGCTTGTACTCCATGCGATTGGCCACGTAGAGCAACTGCATGACCGACGGGGTGAAGTCGCGTTCGCCGCGCAGCGCCGCCGCGATCTCCTGACCGATCGGTGTGCCGTACTCCGGGAACGACAGCGCGTGGACCTTGCGGCCCTCCTGCTCCAGACGCGCGCGCAAATGACGCGCCTGCGTTTCCTTGCCGCTCTGGTCCAGTCCTTCGAACGCGATCAGCATCACAGGTCCCACTGCAAGAGGTCGTCCACCGTTTGCCGGCGGCGGATGATGTGCCACGCATCACCATCGATCATGACTTCCGCAGCCATCGGTCGGCGATTGTAGTTCGACGCCATCACGGAGCCATAGGCGCCCGCATCGCGGACCAAGATCAGATCCCCGACCTCCACGGGCGGGAGCCGGCGCGCCGAGCCCAGCGTATCGGTCGTCTCGCACACCGGGCCCACGATGTCGCACAGTCGCGCGGCGCCGTCACGCGGCGTCACGGCCTCGATCTCGTGCCACGCCCCATACAAGGCCGGGCGCAACAGGTCGGTCATCCCCGCGTCGATGATCACGAACCAGCGCGGCTCGCCCGTCTCAGCGTCCGGTGGCTGCGCCTTCAAGTCGACGACCGAAGCGAGTAACTGCCCGGCCGGCCCGACGATCCAGCGTCCCGGTTCCATCACGAGCGTGAGGCCCGTGCGTCGCACGGCCGGCAGAATCGCCGCCGCATATTCCTCCGGCGTCACCACCGTCTGCCCGGCCTGATAGGCAATGCCGAGGCCGCCGCCGATGTCGACATGCTCGAGGGGGAGGCCGTCCGCCTTCAGCTCGATCGCAAGCGCGGAGATCGTTTCCGCCGCCCGCGTCAGCGGCGCGGCCTTGGTGATCTGCGAGCCGATATGCACGTGCAGGCCGACGATGCGCAGCGATGGGTGGCGGCCGATCTCGCGGGCCATCACCCGCGCCGCGTCGATCGACATCCCGAATTTGTTCGTGCGCAACCCGGTGGAGATGTGGGGATGGCTGCCGGCATCGACGTCGGGATTGATGCGGACGGCCACGCGAGCCACGGTGCCCATCTCACGCGCAATCGACGCAATCCGCTCGACTTCGCCGGGCGACTCCGCGTTGATGGCTTTGACCCCGAGCGAGATCGCGCGGCGCAGCTCGTCGGCGGATTTCCCGACGCCCGTAAAGACGATGTCGCCGGGCGTATAGCCGGCGCGGAGGGCCACCTCGATCTCACCGCCGGAATTGGCATCCGCGCGCGCACCGCACTCGCGCATCAGGCGCACGATCGCCAGGGTGGCATTCGCCTTGATGGCGTAGTGCATGGCATGCGGGTAATCGCCGCACGCCTCCGACAGCGCCCGGCACCGGGCCCGGATCATGTCGGCGTCGTACACATACGTGGGCGTGCCGACCGCAGTCGCGATGGCACGCAGATGTTGAGAGGAGAGGCCGCTCACGGACTGTCTATTCTAGCCACTCTGCTATGATTTCGCCCGTGGCAGATCCCGGCGACGCCGCCGAAATGGATGCCGTGATCGAGCGGTGCCTCAAGGGCGACCAGCTCGCCTGGGCGTCCATTGTCCAGCAGCATCGGCGCAAGGTCTTCAACCTGGCCTACAAGTTCGTCGGCCGCTACGACGAGGCTGAAGACCTCACGCAGGACATCTTCATCAAGATCTTCAAGGCGCTCCACACGTTCGACCGCCGCGCCAACTTCCAGACGTGGCTCATCAGCGTGAGCCGCAACCTGTGCATCGATCACTACCGGAGCGTGCGCAAGGAACGCGCCACGATCGCGCGCGATGTGGACGCGTCGGAGCTCACGCCGGCCTCGCACGAGCGCGGCCCGTACGGTCAGCTCGAACAGCAGGACCTGAAAGAGATCATCCGCCGCGCCATGGCCGAGCTGCCGGAAACGCTCGCCACGGCCGTCACGCTGCGCGACCTGCAGGAGTTCTCCTACCAGGAAATCGCCGAACAGCTCCACCTGCCCGAAGGCACGGTCAAGTCGCGCATCAATCGCGGCCGGATCGAGCTCGCGCGGCAGATCCGAAAGATTCAGGAGAGCGCGCCCGCGGCGCGACTCCTCGCCAAACCCACCCGCGGAGGCCACGCATGAACATCACCACGTCCCAAGTCAACGGCATTGCCGTCATTCGCGTCAGCGAGTCGCGTCTCACTTACCCGCTGCTCACGGACTTCGTCAACACCGTGACGGGCCTGATCACGAGCGGCACGAAGCAGATCGTGATCGATCTCGAAACCGTGAGCTACGTCGACAGCGCCACCATCGGCTGCCTGATGGATCTGTACCGGCAGGCCGCCGCGGCCAACGGCGCGCTGAAACTCGCCAGCGTCCAGAAGCGCGTCGAGACGATGCTGACCATGACAGGGGCGCAGAATTTTCTCGAAGTCCACGGCGACCTCCCCTCGGCGATCGCCAGCTTCGGAGCCTAGCCATGGCGCGCACGATCACGACCACCGCCGGCACGCCGATCGACCTCGACGGCGACGTCCTCGCCATCATCGAAGCCATCTCGCGCGATCTCACGCGCCAGCGCAAGCTCGACTACGGCTTCGAGGACGTCGACCGGGAATTTCAGCACCTGGTGGGACAGATGACGGAGGAGGAACTCCGGGCATACCTGAAGGAAAGCCTCTTCATGAGCTTCAACCGGTTCGAAAACGACCGGCTCATGAGCATGGTACGCAAGGCGGGACGCGCCGCCGATTCCGAAGGGTTGTAGGGAGATTCGAGGCCGTTCCGAAGGAACGGCTTAGGCGGTGGCCTGACCGGTCACGGGCACGCGCTGGCCCGCCGGTACCGTGGCGTCCACCACGGTCCACGCATCTTGCTGCTTGAGCAGTTCCGACGCCAGGGCCGTGTGCAACGCATGGCCGCCGCGATGCACCACGACGTGGCCCGCAATCGGATGACCGACGAGCGCCAGATCACCGATCACATCCAGCATCTTGTGCCGCACGAACTCATCGTCGAACCGCAGCGGGTTCAGCACGCCGGTTTCACCGAGCACGACGGCGTTGTCGAGTGAGCCGCCGAGCGCCAGACCACGCTGGCGCAGCATTTCCACTTCCTTGAGGAAACCGAAGGTCCGCGCCGGCGCGATCTCGTCGATGAACGAAGTCTCGTTCACGTCGAGCGTCTTCTTCTGCGACCGCAGCATCGGATGGTCGAACTGGATCGCGTAGGTGACCTTGAAGGTCTCCGACGGGAAAATTGAAATCGTCTTGTCGCCCCGCTCGATCGTGACCGCGCGCAACACGCGGAGGACGCGACGAGCCGCCGACTGCTCCTTCACGCCGGCTTCCTGGATCAGGTAGACCCACGGCGCCGCGCTACCGTCCATGATCGGCACTTCCGGCTGATCAAGTTCGATGTAAACGTTGTCGATGCCGAGACCGCGGAGAGCGGAAAGCAGATGCTCGACCGTATCCACCGTGGCCGCGCCGTTGACGAGCGTGGTCTGCAGCACTTGGCTGGGACCGAGATACTCGACGGTGGCCGGAATGTCGATGCCGAGGTCGGTGCGACGGAAGACGATGCCCGTGTTGGCCGAGGCCGGCTTCAGGGACACCGAGACCTTCTCACCGG
>CAYFLU010000020.1:0-28906 GCA_964343975.1 uncultured Solibacteraceae bacterium | reverse complement strand
GACTTCGAATACAGCACGCGCGACATCGACGGCTTCTTCGCCGATCGGCGTCTGCTGATCTCGCCCGCGCACTATCAGCTCTTCTTTGAGATCCTTCGCTTTGGCCGGCTGGCGCCCCGGCTGATGGACCAGCCCGGCGCCGAGGCCATCACGCTCGGCGCGTTCCTCGATCAGCACGGCTTCCGCGGCTACTTCGTCGATCGGTTCTTGTTCCCGATGGCCGCGTCGATCTGGTCCGCCTCGCTGAACACGATCCGCGACTTCCCGGCCGTCACCCTGATCCGCTTCTTCCACAACCACGGCATGCTCTACGTCCGGAACCATCCAACGTGGCGGGTGGTCGTCGGCGGCAGCAGCCAGTACATTCCGAAGCTGATCGTGCCGTTCGCCGATCGCATTCACCTCAACCGCGGGCCCGTGCGCGTGCACCGCACCGACACGGCCGCGGTCCTGACATTCGACGACGGCGCCACGGCCTCGTTCGATGATGTCGTCCTGGCCTGCCATGGCGACGATGCCTACCGGCTGATCGGGGATCCGACGCCGGCCGAGCGGGCCGTGATGTCGGCGTTTCAGACCACGCGCAACGACACCTGGCTCCACACCGATGAGAGCTTCCTGCCCGCGCGGGTGCGGGCCCGGGCCGCCTGGAACTATCAGCTGGGTCGCGATGCGGCCGGCGCCACCCTGACCTACGACATCAATCGGCTGCAGCGGCTCTCGGCCCCAGAAACCTATTGCGTGACCCTGAACCCTGACCGCCCTATTGAGGCGTCAAAGGTGCTGGCGCGCATGGCCTACACCCATCCCCTCTACACACGCGACGCGATTGCCGCCCAGGCACGTTGGGCGGAGGTGAGCGGCCGTGCGCGCCTTCACTTCTGCGGGGCCTACTGGTTCTACGGGTTCCACGAAGATGGCTTGCGGTCGGCGGTGCGGGTGGCCGAGGCCATGGGGGTGACGTGGTAGGTCCCGCCCTCTACGTCGGCACGCTGCGACACCGCCGCTTCCGGCCTCGGCCGCACGCCTTCTCGTACGACCTCTTCATGGCGCTCGTCGACATCGACCAGGTCGAGGCGCAAATGCAGGCCTCGCGCTGGACGTCGGTGAACCGTTTCAACTGGGCGAGCTTCGACGACCGCGACCACGTGGGCGCCCCCGGCCGGCCGCTGCGCGAACGGTTGCAGGACAGCGCCATGGCCGCCGGCGTGACGCTGCCGGACGGCCCGGTGTATCTGCTCACGCACCTGCGCTACCTGGGCTACGCCTTCAACCCGATCTCCTTCTACTACTGCTACGACCGGGCGGGCGCGCTGCGCGCCGTGATGAACGAAGTCCACAGCACGTTCGGTGAACAGCGCTGCTACTGGATCGCGGTCGATCCGGCCACGCGCGACGCCGCGCAGCCGGTGCGCCATCGCACCGCCAAGACGCTGCGGGTGTCGCCGTTCATGCCGATGGAGATCGACTGGGAATTCGTCCTGACCGAACCGGCCGATCATCTCGTCGCGCACATGAACGCGTTTCAGCGCGCCGATGCCGCGCCCGACGAGCCCGCCGATGTGACGCCGCGCTTCGACGCCACGCTCACGCTCGAGCGCCGCCCCTGGACAGCGCGCGAGATCCATCGCGTGTTGCGCCGGCACCCGGCGATGACCGTGAAAGTGATCGCCGCCATTCACTGGGAAGCGCTGCGGCTGTGGTGGAAGGGCGTGCCCTTTCAGCCCGCGCCGGCCCCGCCCTCGGCCCCGGTGGCGGCGAAGTCGACCTCGGAGACACACGCATGAGTTGGTGGGATCGCCGCGCCCGCGCCATCTTTCTGGCCGCCGGTGCACATGCCAAGCAAGGACACCTCGAGCTCGTCTGCCCCGATCGCAGTTTCCAGATCGGCCGGCCCGGCGCCACGCCCTCGGCGATGATGGCGGTGCATGACGAGCGCGTGTTCTCGCGCATCCTCGCCGGCGGCGAGATGGGCCTCAGCGAGGCGTTCGTCGACGGCGACTGGAGTTCGCCGGACCTGGTCGCGCTGATCCGCATGGCGCTGCGCAACAACGCCGCCATGCAGCGGCTCAACACCGCGACGTCGTGGATCAGCCGGCAGGCGCAGCGCGTGGCGCATGCGATGCGCAGCAACACGGTTGAGGGCAGCCGCCGCAACATCGCCGCGCACTACGATCTCGGCAACGACTTCTTCTCGCTCTTCCTCGACCGCGACCTGATGATGTACTCGTCGGCCTGGTACGAGACCGCCGACGACTCGCTCGAAACGGCGCAGCGGCAGAAGCTCGATCGCATCTGCCGGAAACTGCAGCTCACACCGAACGACCACGTGCTCGAAATCGGCACGGGCTGGGGTGGGTTCGCCGCGTATGCCGCGCAGCACTACGGCTGCCGCGTGACGACCACCACGATCAGCAAGGAGCAGCACGCTCTCGCCGCCGAGCGCTTCTCGCGTCTCGGAGCGGCCGGCGAGCGCATCACGCTCCTGATGGACGACTATCGCCACCTTCAGGGCCGCTTCGACAAGATCGTGAGCATCGAGATGTTCGAGGCCGTGGGCCTCGCGCACTACGACACGTTCTTCGCCACGTGCGACCGTCTGCTCGCGCCGGACGGCGCGGCGCTCCTGCAGCTCATCACGATGAACGAGCAGGACTTTCCGACCTACTGCAAGTCCACCGACTGGATGCAGACCTACGTGTTCCCGGGCTCGGAGCTGGCCTCGCTGTCGGAGCTCCTCAAATCTCTGGGACGCGTCACGACCTTCCGCCCGTTCCATCTGGAAGACATGGGCACCCACTACGCCCGCACCCTTCACGACTGGCGCGAACGGTTCATGCAGCGCCTGGACGACGTGCGCGCACTCGGCATGGACGACCGCTTTCTCCGAACATGGAATCTGTATCTGGCGTTCTGTGAGGCCGCCTTCGCCGAACGGCACATCAGCGTCGTGCAGTTGATGCTGACGCGCGGCTACCACGATCGCCGCTACTTCACCGACACGGGCGCCGTGGCCACACCGGCGAGCGCGGCGGTGACGGGTTTGCGCTCGACGACTTCGCGGCACTGACATAAGATGCCGCCGTGTCCGGCGGCGCCGCTTCGCGTTCTCCCGCTTCGGGTCTCGACTCCCCCGGCTCCGTCCAGGCGCCCGACATCGGCGCATTCGCCGAGCTCCTCCCGGGCGCCGCGTATCAGTTCCGGCTGCGGCCCGACGGCACCTCCTGCATGCCGTGGGCCTCACTCCAGTTGGCCGACCTCTTCGGCGTGACCCCGGCCGACGTGACGGAAGATGCGTCGGCACTCTTCGCCGCCATTCATCCGGACGATCACGACGCCGTCGTGGCGTCGATCCTGACATCCGCGCACACACTGGAGTTCTGGACGAGCGAGTTTCGCATCCAGCGCCCGGACCACCCCGTGACGTGGCACTCCGCACGCGCGGTCCCACGGCGCGAGCCGGACGGCTCGATTCTCTGGCACGGCTTCGTCCGAGACATCACCGCGGAACGCGCATTGCGCGCGTCAACGACGGACCTCGAACTGCAGTTGCGCCAGGCCCAGAAGGTCGAGAGTCTCGGCCGCCTCGCCGGCGGCGTGGCCCACGACTTCAACAACCTGCTGACGTCGGTGATGGGGTTTGCCACGATGGCCAAAGGCAAGCTCCCGCTGGGCTCGCCGGCCGTGCGTGACCTCGAGCGCGTCATCGAGTCGGCCGAGCGGGGCGCGGCGCTCACGCAGCAGTTGCTGGCCTTCGCACGTCGCCGCATCATCACGCCCGAGATCGTGCACTTGCACGGCGCCCTCGGCAAGATCGCGCCCATGATCCGGCGTCTGCTCGGTGAACGCGTCGAACTGGTGCTCGAAACCACCTCCGCGCTCGGCGCCGTCCAGATCGACGCCGGCGGCATCGAGCAACTCATCATGAACCTGTCGGTCAACGCGCGCGATGCGATGCCTCAGGGCGGTCGTGTCGTGATTCGCGGTGCGAACCTCACGCTGACCGAAGAGGATGCGCGCGCCCTGTCGCCGCTCGCGCCCCTCGCCCCCGGCCCGTTCGTGCGCATCTCGGTGGAAGACTCGGGCGTCGGCATGCCGCCCGACGTGCTGTCGCGCGTGTTCGAGCCGTTCTTCACGACCAAACCGGCCGGCGAGGGCACCGGCCTCGGACTGTCCGTGTGCCAGGGCATCGTGCGGCAGGCCGGCGGACACATCGCGGCGCGCAGTGAACCGGGCGAAGGCACCACAGTCGACATCTACCTGCCCCGGATCGTGGCCGACGCCAACATCGTCGCGCCAATCCCCGTGTCGTCCAGCCCCCGCGGCACCGAGACGCTCCTCGTCGTCGAAGACGACGCCGCGATCCTTGACTTGATCGCACAAGCCCTGATGAAGCTGGGCTACAAGGTGCTGACGGCACAAGACGGTCAAGCCGCATTGGACTTTTACGGCGACTGGCCCGAGCCGATTCATCTGCTGGTCACGGATGTGGTGATGCCGCGCCTGAACGGCAGCGACCTGGCCGCCCGCATGTTGCCGGCCCGCCCCGACATGAAGGTTCTTTACGCCTCGGGCTACACCGACGATGCGATCCTGCACCTCGGCGTGCTGGACCCGGGCCTCCACTTCATCCAGAAGCCCTTTACGCCGGCGGCGCTGGCCAGTCGGATCCGGCGTGTGCTGGACGGCACCGACGATCCACCGTCGTAAGGCCGTCGTGGTACCATCGCGCCAGTGCAGAAGTGTCCGTCTTGTGGGTCGTCGAGGGTCTACCCTTCACGTGCGCGCTCGGTGGTCGAGCGGCTGCGCCGCGTCTTCAGCGAGAAGCAGCCGTACCGCTGACACGCCTGCAATCACCGCACGTGGGCGGAAATCAGCCTGCCGATGACGGAAGGCCCCGACGCCGAGCCTGAAGACCTGCGCACCGGCCTCTCGTCGAAGCCGATTACGGCTGACGAACTTGATCGTCTCGACCGGTCGCACGACCGGTAAGCGCCCCGCGAAATTCCGGTAACACGATCAGCTGCAGCGCGCGGCTGTACGAGCGCACGCCGTCATCCACGCGATTCGCTTTGAGGTAGCGGTCGTAGACGGTGAACGACGCCGCACGCACCGCCGGCTGAATGCGGCGCAGCCGTTCGGACAGCGCGCGCAGATCATCGCGCACGCCCGGATCCACGCCGGCGAGGACCTCACGCCACACGCGCGGCGGGAGCGCGCTGCCGGCCTCAACGAGCAGATACACCGCACCGCTATAGGCCAGGACATCGTCGCCGCGCATGCACGCGGCCCAGCCGACGGCGCTCGCCTCGGCCTCATCGGCAAGGCCGGCCAGATGGCCCCACTCGTGCGCGAGCGTGAAGCCGCGCTCGAACGGCAGCAGATCAGGATGCACGATCGACTCGAGCGCGAACGGATCCACCATTCCGGTCACACCCGCGCGGGTGAAGAACGGCGTGAGCAGCGAGTATTTCGGCCGGCCTGTCACGACCAGCCGCGGCCGGCCGACGGTCGCCAGTGCGGCATTCATCGGACTGCTGAGGCGCTCGGCGAGCACGTCGTAGTCATCGAGGTGCGCTTTGGCCACGGGTCGGGTGCGCGCGGCCAGCGCTGCGGCGTCACGCGCGAGCGCCGTCAGCTCTTCGAGCGACGCTACCGGCGGGGCTTCGCCGAGTGCCCGCAGCAGCGGAGTGCGCCGGTAGTTGAGTCCCCACATCACCAGAAACACGGTGGCGACAAGACCGGTGGCCCGCAACCAGCGCTGCGTGAGTCGCCAGACGGCCCCGGCCCAACCACCGGTGCGCTCCTGCCACGCGAGCCACAACCGGCGCAGCACGAGCACGACGGCGAGGATGATGAAGAGATCGAGCCACGTCCACGGCGCGAGATTGGACAGCGTCGTCACGGCCGGCTGCAGCAAGCGATAGAACCCGCGCGAGAACGCCTGATCGATCCAGGCCGAGGGCCAGGGCGTTGCCCAGAGGATGACGGCCGAGAGCGCCGGCCACCACCAATGACGGACACGAGGCGGGGTCACTTACTCACTATCGGCTGCACGCTCATGCGTGATCAAGCGCACAGATCGTTGGTAGGTCAGATACGAAAATGCCCATTGGGTCATGACCGACAGACGATTTCGAAACCCGATGAGTTTGTAGACGTGCAGGAACACCCAGGCCAGCCAGGCGGTGACGCCTTTGAGCCGAATCCAGCCCAAATCGCACACCGCCGAGTTCCGGCCGATCGTGGCCATGTTGCCAAGATCGTGATACGAGAACGGCATGCGACTTTCATTCTTGAGCGTCCGCAAAATATTCGCAGCCGCGCAGTCGGCTTGTTGCAAGGCGAACTGAATCACGCCGGGCAGTTGCTTGCCGTCCGCCCCGTTCAGCGCCGCCAGATCCCCGACGACAAAGATCTCGGGGTGCTCGGCGACGGACAGGTCTTCATTGACGACGACCCGCCCGGCGCGATCGCGCTCGGTGCCGAGCGTGGAGCCGAGCGGTGACGCGGAGATGCCGGCGGCCCAGAGGATCGTCCCCGCATCGATCGTCTCGTCACCCACGCGGAGCCGGCCCGGACTGATCGCCGATACGGGACTGCCCGTCCACACCGACACGCCAAGGCGCTCGAGCGCGGTGCGCGCGAAGGCCCGCAAGTGATCGGGATACGCTGCGAGCACCGCCGGACCGGCTTCAATCAGGATGATGCGCGCGGTTTCCGGTGCGATGGTGCGAAAGTCGTTGCGCAGCGCGTGGCGCGAGATCTCCGCAAGCGCGCCAGCCAGTTCGACGCCCGTGGGGCCGGCGCCCACGACGGCAAACGTGAGCAGGCGCCGCTGCTCGGCGGGATTCGGCTCGCGCTCGGCGCGCTCGAACGCGGTGAGCACCTTGCGACGAATCGTGAGCGCATCTTCGAGCGTCTTGAGGCCCGGCGCCACCTCGGCCCACTCCGGATGGCCGAAGTAGGCGTGCGTGGCCACCGTGGCGAGGATGAGATAGTCGTACGGCAGTTCAGGGCCGTCGGCGAGCACCACCACACGACGCCCCGCATCGATGCCGCGCGCTTCAGCGAGTTGCACCGACACATTGCGCTGACGTCGCAGGATCCACCGAATCGGCGACGCGATGTCGCCAGGCGAGAGGCCCGCCGTCGCCACCTGATACAACAGCGGCGTAAACACGTGATGGTTGCGACAATCGAGCAATGTGACCTGCACGGGCGCATTCGCGAGTTGCTTCGCCGCCTGCAAGCCACCAAACCCGCCGCCGATGATCACGACTCGCGGTGTGGACACGTCACCTCACGATACCAGAGTGCTGCGCTACACTGACGTATGCGCGATCGCGACATGCGTCCGCCCCAGTCGTGGGGCCATAGCGTCGTTCACACCGCTTGCCCACTCGATTGCCCCGATGCGTGCAGCCTGGCCGTCACGGTCGAGCGAGGACGCGTCACGAACATCACGGGCTCGGACGTGGCGCCGTCGACCAAGGGATTCATCTGCAGTAAGGTGCGCCGCTTCGATCGCCGCCTGTACAGCGAACTCCGCATCCAGCATCCCGCCGTGCGCAAAGGCCCGAAGGGCCGCGCCGACTTCGAGCGCGTGTCGTGGGATGAAGCGCTCGACCTCATCGCCGACAAGATGCAGCGCGCCGCCGATGAGTTCGGCGCCGAGTCGGTGCTCCCGTTCTACTACGGCGGCTCCAATGGCGCGCTCACGAACGAACTGACCGACGCCCGCCTGTTCCGGCGCTTCGGAGCCTCGCGGCTCGCGCGTACGGTCTGCGCGGCACCAACGGGCGCCGCGGCCGCCGCGCTCTACGGCAAGATGGCGGGCGTCGCCTACGAAGACTTCGCCCTCGCCAAGACGATCATCGTCTGGGGCGCCAACCCCTCATCGACCGGCATCCATCTGGTGCCGTCGCTCAAGACCGCGCAGCAGAACGGCGCGCGCCTGATCGTTGTGGATCCGCGACGAACCGCGCTGGCCCGCCAGGCGGATCTGCACCTCCCCGTTCGGCCCGGGACCGATCTGCCCGTCGCGCTGGCGATGATCCGCGAGTGCTTCGCGAGCGGACGCGCGGCCACGGACTTTCTGCGCGATCACACGACCGGCGCCGACGCGCTTCGTACGTTGGCCGAGCCGTGGACCTTCGAACGCGCGGCCGAGGTGGCCGGCATCCGCGCGGCCGACATCCAAACGGCGCTGCAGTGGTATCTTGACGCCACGCCGGCGGTCATCCGCTGCGGCTGGGGACAGGAACGCAATCGCAACGGTGGCGCCGCGACCATGGCGATCCTCGCGCTGCCGGCGGTGGCCGGCAAGTTCGGGGTTCGGGGCGGCGGCTACGCCCTGAGCAACTCCGCGGCCTACGGCATCAAGGCCGAGACGCTCGTGGACTGCCCCGCGCCCAACACCCGCACCGTGAACATGAACCAGTTGGGCCGCGCGCTCACCCAGTTCACGGATCCGAAGATCGCGGTCCTGTTCGCGTACAACTGCAATCCGCTCGCGACCATGCCGGACCAGAACCGTGTGCGCGAAGGACTCGAGCGCGAGGACCTGTTCACGGTGGTCTCCGAACAGGTGATGACCGACACTGCGGCCTACGCCGATGTGATTCTGCCGGCGACGACGTTCTTCGAGCACTACGACATCACAAAGGGCTACGGCGCCTACCACCTCCATCTCACGCGCCCCGTAGTGGACGCGATCGGCGAGGCACGGCCGAACCACGACGTGTTCCACGATCTCGGCGCACGCCTCGGGCTGTGGGAACCCGATACCGATGATCTCGGTGAATCCGGCGCACTCCTCGAAGTGGCGTCGAAGCTGTCGGACGCGGCGCGCGCCGCGTTGATGGAGGGCGCCCCGGCGCCGATCCCCGGCAACGGACGCCCTGTGCAGTTTGTCGATGTGTTTCCCAACACGCCGGACCAACGTGTGCAACTCTGTCCGGCCGACCTCGCCACCACGAGCGGGCTCTACGTCTATCAGGACGACCCCGTCACGGCCGACTACCCGCTTGCGCTGATTTCCCCGGCAAGCGAGAAGACAGTGTCATCCACCTTCGGCGAACAGCGCCCTGGCGTCGTCACGCTGAAGATGCATCCGGACGACGCGCGGCCGCGGGAAATCGAAGACGGCGATCAGATCAGGATCTTCAATGCGCTCGGCGAAGTGCATTGCCTCGCGAACATCACCCCGGAGGTGCGGCCGGGGGTGGTCTCGTTGCCGAAAGGTCTGTGGACGACCAGCACGTTCAACGGCCAGACGGGCAACGCGCTCGTGCCCGATACCCTCGCGGATCTCGGTGGTGGCGCGTGCTTCAACGACGCGCGCGTGAACGTGGCACTACTCGCGCGGCACTGAGGCGCGGTCGCCGGTCCACAGCGGCCACCCCCGCGAGCCCGGTCGCGTGTGACGGGCAACGGTGCGGAGAATGCGCCACCCGTCCGCGAGCGGACGCAGCTTCGACCGGCTCCCCGAGGGACGCGCGCGATACGACACCGGCACTTCGCGGATCGTGAGCCCGAGCGCGAGCGCCCGCAGCGTCAGATCCACCTCGATGTCGAAGCCTTCCGCGCGCGCGACGAGCGCCGCGCACGCGCGACGCGAGAGCACGCGATAGCCGGACAACACGTCTTCGAACGCGGTCCGTCGCGTGAGGTTCACCGACGCGCTGATCACCGCATTGCCGATGCGATTCATCACGGCCATGCCGGCGCCGCGCGCCCGACGCCCGACCACCATGTCGGCGCCCTGCGCGGATACCGCGAGGAGGCTGGGCAGGTCCGCGGCGGCGTAGGTGCCGTCGCCATCCACCAACACCAACGCGTCGGCCGACAACGACTCAAGCGCCGACTGCACGGCCCAACCCTTGCCGACGCGCCGCTGGTGCAAGACGACGGCGCCGGCCGCGGCGGCCTTCAGCGCCGTGCCGTCGTTCGATGCGTTGTCGACCACCACCACACGCGCCGACGGGCACACCGCACGGAATGACTCGATCACGCCGGCGATCGTCGGCGCTTCATCACGGCACGGGATCACGATCACGATGTCGCGCATCAGAAGCCCTGCCGAATGCCGATCTGCCACTTGAGCGACTGGCTTGGGCGGTCGAACGGGCGCGCGGCCGACAGCTCCAGGGCGAAGAGCCCGAACACGTTCACCCGCACGGCTGCGCCGATGCTGCGCGACCACGCGCGATCGCCGCCGGCAAACGCGGGCTTCGTGCCAGACGACCACGCCACACCAGCATCCGAGAACACGACGAGGTCCACCGGCACACGGCCGTAGTCGATTTCCCCGCGGAACACGCCCGGCAGTGGCACGCGCAGCTCCACATTGCCGACGGCGACACGGCTGCCGACGAGACTGTCGAGCGGACCGCAGAGCGCACTCCTCGTGGCCGTATCGTCGGGACGGCATTCAGTGGCCGAAAATGACCCGAATCCGTAGCCGTGCACGAGCTCCGCATAGCCGAGCGACAGCGGCACCAGCACCGGGTTATCCGAGTCGCGTCCATAGCGGCCAAAGTGCAGGAGGCGCACCGCCAGCGTGACCGGCCGGATGGGCATCACATACTGCCGCACATCCGCGGAGAGTGACGTGAAGCGCAACGACCCGAGACTCTGCGCCACCTCCAGGCGATAGCGCTGGCCGTAGATTGGGGACGTCGCACCGAAAAAGGAGGTGTCGTGCACGAATGCGCCGCGCGCTTCGAACAAGCTGAGCGGCTCACCGACGTCGGTCTTGCTCTGCGATCGGCTCAGGAGGTTCCCGGCATAGATGTCGTAGGTGCTGATGCGGTGTTCCTGGCTGAACGACAGGTGCTGCGCGCCCGCGGCGAACTCGAGGCGTTCCGCCTGACTGAACGGGTACTGCGCGAGCCCATACACGCCGCGGCTCACCTGCCGCGCAATCAACGTGTCGGCGGTGAATGTCTGCGCCGCGTTGTCGACGGTGGCGGTGAGCAACTCCGCGCGATACGGCACCTGCTCCACGCTGACGCCCCAGTTCCACCGGTGCTTCCGGCTGAGGTACGTGGCCCACCCGCCGAAGTCGTCGAACTGTCCTCCGATCTGCGCCCCCGTGCTCAACAAACGATCGCCCAGCACGTCGCGGAACAACGCCGACACACTCCCGCCGGCGTAGGCGCCCCAGCTGTTCACACCCACCGTGACATTCGGCTGGCCGAGCGCGTCGAGCTGCAACTTCGACGGATACGGCTCGATCGTCACGGGGCGCGGCGCGGTGACCGGCACGCTGCGCGTGAACGCGCCCGTGCCGTTCACGGCCTGCTGCAGCATCGTGTCGGCGACCGGGCGCGCCGGCAACACCGCGCCGTCGTCAGACACCGACGGCGGCACGAGCTCCACGACATCCGCCGGATCGAGCACATACACCGCGGCGCCGCCGTGTTCAAAGACGCTGAACGAGAGCCGTCCCGTGTCGCGCGCCATCGACAGCGCCGGACTGCTCGTCGTGATGCCCGCGACGCCGGTGACAAAGGACGTCAGCTGCATCACCGGCCCCCCGTCGATCGACATGCGGTACACGTTCGCGACGCCGTCGGGTTCCGCCACAAACGTCACAGTGCGGCCATCAGGCGACACCTGCGGGCTCAAGTGCTTGCCCTTCAGAAAGCCCGGTAGCGGCGTTTCGCCCTTCGTCGCTAAATCGAGTCGCGCGAGTTGCAGCGGGCCCGGCGTCAGCGTCTCGAGATTCGTCGAAAAGCGATCGGTCGAGAAGATCAGCGCGCGGCCGTCCGGCGTGAACACCGGCTCGAACTCCGTGTAAGCGTCGTGCGTGAGCGGTTCGAGCGCGCCGGTGCTCACCGTGACGCGGAACAGATCCACCAGACCGCCATGATTGCCGCTGAAGACGATCGTCGCGCCATCCGGCGACCACACCGGCGACAGCGCATCGTCGATGCCCGGCAAGGCGATCTCGCGCAGCACGTGACCTTGGGCCACATCGAGCAGCACGAGCACGGGCTGCCCGTCACGCAGCGCCGTGAGTGCGAGCACGCGCCCTTCGGGACGCCAGGCACCGGCTGAATTCAGAAACTGGAGTGAGTCGAAGTGCGGGTCGTTCGCCGTCTCCGTCAGCTTTCGCACGATGTGGCCGTTCGCCGCATCGGCGAGAAAGAGCTCAACCGAGAAGAGATCGCGCTCCGAGAAGAACGCCACCGACGCGCCGTCGCTGCTGAGCTTCGGTCCGACATTGAGCCGGCCGCCGCCCGTGTCCTTCCCCACGATGCGCCGCGCCGCGCTCGTGAGCGACGGCCGCTCGCGATCGAGGGCCGCCGTCGCCGCCGTCATCGCGCGATGCCAGTCGGCATTTAGCGCCTCGGGTGTCGTGCCGAGTTGCAGTGCAAAGCCCGTCAGATCCGACCGCGGATTGGCCGACGACCGCAACAACGAAGCGACCCAGCGATCGCCAAAGCGCGCGCCCACATAGGCCCAGAAGGCGTGGCCCCAGCGGTACGGGAAATATTCGTTCTTCTCAAGGTCCTGAATGCGCGGCAGCGCGCCGGTCACGACGCCGTCCCGCATCCACATCGCCGTCTGCGCATCCACGGGACCGAGCGAGACGTACTCGGCCATCCCTTCCACGAACCAGAGCGGATACGACAGGATCGCCGGCCCCGCGCCGTCCGACATGCGATCGGACGTGCCGGTCATGTCGAACTGAAACGCGTGCACGAGTTCGTGTCCGAGCACATGGTTCGTGTCCGCCAGCGAGCCGCCCATGGGCAGGACGATCCGCCGCTTGACCGCCTCCGTGACGCCGCCCGTGCCCTCGCCGAGAATGCCCTCGATGGCATTCGTCTGCCGAAAGTGCGCGGGCGCAGCATAGAGGATCACGGCCTGACGCCCGGTCAGCTCGTGTCCGAAGAACTGCCCCAGACGCGCGCGCCAGCGCTCGGCCAACGTACTGACCATGCGCGCCGCGTCGCCTTCTTCCGGATAAAAATAGATGTCGAAGTGCTCGGTGTGCAGCACCTGAAAGTCGAAGGTGCGGTACTGCACTTTGTTCCGCCCGAACTGCGCGTACGCCGACGTCGATCCCAGCAGCACGAGGGCCGCGAGCCAGGCGACGACGCGATGACGCATGCGCCATTCTTCCATGACCGGCAGAGGCGCGTCTTAGTAGTTGAAGAAGAAAAGCAGATCGAAGCTGACGCGCTCCGTGCGCTGCAGCAGCGACCGCTGGGCCTGCGATCCGGGGCCCTGCGCCGTACTGCCCTGCAGTCTCAGGAACTTCGCCAGTTGATACTCGGCCGTCAGTTCACTCACACTCTGCGCGCCAAACTGCTGCGAGAACTGGACAAACAGTCGTGACGTGATCTGCTGCCCCACGCGCACGCGCGGCGCCACGTTCTGGCCGAAGCTCACCGTCTCGACCTCGAGCAGATCGAGATCGAGCGCCCGGCCGAGCGACTGGGCCAACGGCGCCGTCACGAACCCGCCGGCGAGCGACGCCGCCGCACCGACCAGATCCGCCCGCTGCGTCTCGCCCAACTGGTTGACGGGGCGATTGAAGATGATCATCGAGAGCACGTCGGCTTCATCGAGCGGCATGTTGCTGCCGAGCTGCAGCCGTGGCTCCGACAACCGGCCCTTCACGTCGACCCGCGCTTCGACCCCATCGATCGAGCGCACGCCGCGAATGTCGAAGGCGGGATCGAGCGGCGACTCGCCACGGAACTGAATGCGCCCGCCACGCTGCAGGTCGAAGCGACGGCTCTCGAACGTGTAGCTGCCGCGCACCGTCGTCACATCGCCGCGCAGGCGCACGTCATCACCGGCCGCGCGTTGCGCCTGAAGATCGCCACCAACGGTGACGTTCAGATCACCGATTGACCAGCTGTTCTTCCCTCCCGGTCGCAACTTCGATCCGCGCAACAGCAGGTTGTCGGGGGCAAAGATGCGCACATCGACGGCGAGGGCCGAGAGGAACGAGCGTGAATCGAACGCCGAGGTGGCCGCCGTCGTGGGCGCGTCGCCCGCTGCGACCGCGGCGCGGAGATCCACATGCGTCGTGCCCTCCTCAGGGAGATCTGTCTCCACCACGAGCGCCAGCGGATCGCCCTGCAGGACGCGCAAAAACCGATCGACCTCCACCCGGCCAGAGGCCACTTCGATGTTCCCGGTCAGACGCGGCTTCGACACGTCGCCTTGGAGCTCGAGCAGGCTCGAGAGCTCGATCTGGCCGATGGCGTTGTTCACGACGAGCACGCGGTCGGCGTCGAGGTGCATGTCGACGTGGCCGACCTGCCGCTCGTTCACCGCGAGTTGGCCGGTCACGGTAAGGGCGTGGTCGCGCGCATCACGCGCCGTGAACCGCCGCACGGTGATCGTGTCGTTGCCGAGGCCGATGTCGGCGAACACGTTCGAGAACGCGACGCCGGCCGACGGCACACGGAAGCGCCCGTCGGCCACCGCGAGTGTGCCGATGAGCACCGGCGCCAGCGCGGGCCCGGTGACGCGCACATCGGCCAGCGCCTGGCCACCGATCTGCGTCAGCGACGGCGCCGCCGCCGCGAAGATGTCGAGATTGATCGGATCGCTGACCACGGCCAGCGCCCAGTTCGGCGTCGGCACCTCCGCGTCGAGCGACCCGGCCGGCAGCAGCCACGCGAGCGGTGCGTCGCCGACCATCGTGAGCGCCAAGCCGTCAGGCTGTCGCGCGCGCACGGACACCGAGGCGGCGCCACGCTCAAGGCCGACATCGGCAGTGAGTGACGCGATCTGATACCCGCGCACGCTGAGATCGCGTCCCGTGACCGTCACGTGCCCGCGTGGATCCGAGAGACGTCCGTCGAGCGACACCTGCCCGGTCACCGTGCCCGTCGCGCCGATCGCCAGATCCAGAAATGTCTCGGCGTCCTTCACCGCCACGTCCGTGACACTGACGGTCAGATGATCCGCCGGATCACCGCCCGCCTCGATCGCGGACCAGGCAAGACCGCCATCCAGGACCACGCGCTGCGCGCCGTTCGCAAACGTCGCCCGTGTGGCGTTGAGATGTGACGTCGACACGCGGATCGGCGCGTCGGGAGACGCGAACGTCCAGGCCTGCCCGTTGCGGCGCGCCGTCATCGCGGTGATCCACGCCGTGGACTCAGCGGTCCAGTCCGCGCGCAGTGTGGCGTCCACGCTCACGCCGGAGACCGACGCCGTGACGTCGCTGCGGTCCACCGCAAAGCGCGACGTGAAGTGATTACGCGTGTTGAGCGACTCCACGCGCGTCCCGGCGCTCGTCGTCATCACACCCGCGCGAAAGCCGATGTCGCCTTGCAATCGATCGAGATACCACTCTGGAAAGGTGATGTCGGTCGTGCCGACGACGTGCTCGTAGCGGCCGAGCTGAGGATCCGCGAGCAGCGGCCCGCCGAACGCGGCGGTCACACGCGGCAGATCGAACGCGCCGGTCACCGTCCCGGTGCCGGTCACGCTGCCAGTCGCTTTCCGCCCGGTCCACGGCTCGAGCACACCCACGTCAGAAGCCGCCACCTCAAACAACACAGACGACTGCCCTTGCGTGATCGCGAGCCAACCGGTCGCCGTCGCGCGCACGCCGCGGTTCTCGAGAAGGCCGCGATCGATCCGAAAGCGCCCCTGACTCCACGCGCCGGTCACGGCGCCGGCCGAGATCGGCAACTCCGCTACGGTCGACGCGCCGAGGCGCAACGTCCCCTCCGCCGACACGCTCCCCGTGACATCCGCCACGTCGTCGCGCCATGCGGCCGTGAGGTCCGCCTCGCCGTTGAGGTCGCTGGCGAGGGCCGCCGAGGCCCCGAGTGATGCCGGATTCAGATGCGCGACGGGACCGACGACGTGCACGGTGTTCGCGTGTGATCGGCGCGTGTAGTGCACCGTCGCCGAGGCGATGTCCGCACCGACGAGCGCCGTGGACGCCACGAGATCGGCGTCCGCCGTGAGGTCGATGTTCGGCAGATCGGGGCCGGTGCCCGAGATCGTGAAGCGGCCATTCAATGCGCCGGCGAAGCGGGGATCGTCGAGGCCGGTCAGCCCGGTGGCGACGCCCATGCGACGACCGTCGAGATGCTGCACCGTCCCGTCGGCGGCGACGCGCAGCACGCCCGGGTCGCTGGCGATCTTGACCGTGGTCCCTGCCGCCAGCGCAGCGCCTTCCACCGTAGAGGGCTCGAGCGTCGAGTCGACCGTCCAGTGCCGATCCGTCCACCGCACCGCGTACGCACTCGCGTTGAGTGACGCATCGAGCGGCAGAAAGCCCCAGGCTTTCGGCAAGCGACGCGGATCGAGGTCCGACACGCGATCGCCATGCACGTCGATCACGAGCGCGGGACGCACGGTGATCGTGCCGGCACCGCGCAGCGTGGCGCCGTAGGCCACGGCGTCGGTCGAGAATCGGATCGCATCACCGGCATACGCCAGGCTGCCGTGCAGTTGCGTGAAGTCGGCGCCGAACGCGCGAAACGGCCCGCCGTCGAGCGATACGCGGGCGGTCCACGCCGCGGGCGTGCCGGCGTGATCGGCCACGAAGCGCGCGCGTCCGGTGAGGTCGCTGCGCCACGCGGCATCCGCGGTCACCCGCGCCGCATCCGCGGCGGTGAGCACGAGATCGCCCGAGATGCGCAGGCGATCGCGCGTGTTCTCCACCGTGACGGTGCCGTTCGCGCCGCCGGCCGTACTCGTCAGTGCCGGCTCAATCGACAGCCGGTCAATCGGCCCCAGGAACTTCAACGTGCCGTCGGCCGTGAGCGACACCGTGTCGAAAAGACTCGTGAACGCCTTCCAGCGCGCGGTGTCGAACGCCGTGATCGCCGCCGTGAGCGTGAGCACGCGCGGGTGCTGATCACCCACCGACCCGTTCACTTCGATGGCGCCGGCGCTCGATTCGACGCGCACCTTGGACAGGTGCACGCCCTGATGGAAGGTCAGCACGCCGGAACCGCGACGCACGTCGAAGGCCGGCGTCTGCGCATCTGCGACGGTCGCGAACGAGAGCGCCTGCAGATCCACCGTGGTGGCCTCGCCCACCGTGACCCGCGCGGTGGCGTTCAACGCGCGCCACTCGGCCGGCAACCGCCACACGCGCTCGACGGCCTTCACGCGCAGCGTGCCATTCACGATCTCGATGCTTGGCAGTTGCAAGGGCTGCGACGCACCGCCGGACGATGATCGCGCGCGCGCCCACTGCGACACGCTCCATTCGTCGTCATGTTCCTCGAGCGCGATCACGGGGTCCACAACACGCACTGCCGTGATCTCGTGCCGCCCGCGCAGCCACTGCCAGAGGCTGAAACGCGCCTCCACCGCGCGTGCGGTGAAGACATCCGTGCCGCGATGTATGAACCGCACCTGCTGCAGTTCCACGCCGCCGACCAACGACCCCGACACGCCGCCAATCGCGAGCGTGCCGTCGAGCGCGCCGGCCGCCTGCGTTTCGATCACACGACGCACGGTGTCGCGGCCCCAACCGAGGCGCGAGATCCCGAAGAGCCCGAACGCGACCAGCGCGATGAGCACGCCGAGCACGATCGCCACACGGCGGAGCGCGGCCATCAAAACGCCTGTCCGATGCTGAAATGAAAGCGCCACCGGCGATAGTCACCAGCCGCGCGACCGTCGATGACGAGTGCGTTGTTCGGCGTGAGCTGGTAGGCCACGTCGAGACGCACCGGACCGACCGGCGTCTGGTACCGCAGTCCAAGCCCGGCATCGGCGCGAAGATCGGTGACATTCCACCGCCAACTGCGGTCCCACACGTTGCCGACATCGACAAAGCCGACGACGCCGAAGGCCCCAAAAGCGTCGGGACTCACACGCACTTCCGCGCTCGTGTCGAGTTGCGAGAAGCCGCCGATCGGGAGCCCGCTCGGGGTGAGCGGCGCCACTTCGAACCGTCCCCAGCCGCGGAGACTCGTCGCGCCCCCGAGAAAGTAGCGCTTGAAGAACGGCACGGCCGTCTGCGGGTCGCCGTCGCTGCTGATCGATCCGGCGTGGGCATGCGCGGCGAGCGTCAGGCCCGAGGTCAGCGGCACGTACGTGCGCGCATCCCCCGACACCTCGCGATAGGCGAAGTCGCCGCCGGCCACACGGGCGGCCACTTCCCCATGGAGACTGACGACGGAGCCGCGCCGCGCGTCCAGGAGATTCGCGACCGTCGTGCGCTGCAGGTCGAGTGTCAGGGCCGACACCGTGCCACGCCCTTCACCGGTCACCGGATCCAATCCGAGGGCGATCAGCGTCGGCCGGAACGTCGCATCGCCGAGCGCGGCCGACGAGACGGTGTACGACTCGTACTCACGCACGAACGTGAGCGAGGCTGACGCGCGGGCGCGGTTGCTGGGCGATGGATCGCCGCCCACGAGTGCGCGGAGCACGCCGAGGCGTCCACCGTTGGTGCGCAACGTGTAGGCGGGTGTATTCGCGTACCAACTCTGGAAGTTCGCGCCGAGCGACACGCCGCCGCCGAGTGATGGCTCGGTGAACGACACGCGCACGCCGCGGTCGAGCGACGACAACCGCGCCTCCACCCCCGCCGTGCGTGCCCCGCCGAGGAAGTTCAGGTGCTTCCACGTCGCCTCCACGCGCGCGTGCTCTTCGGAGCCCCAGCCGACGCCGAACGTGTACTGCCGGTGCGGGGCTTCGATCACCGTGACCTGCACGGGCACGGCGACATGGCCCTCCGCATCCGGTGCCGGCGCGTCGCCCGCTTCCACGTTGACGAATTGAAAGAGCTCGAGCGCATACAGCCGGCGCTGGCTCGTCTGAAGCGCGCTGATGGCGAACGGCTCACCGGCGTGAAACGCGAGCTGACGCGCAATCACGTCCGCAGACACCGCGCCGTTGCCCCGCACGGCGAGCGCACCAAATGTCGAGTACGGTCCAGGCGCGGCCGTGAACGTGACGATCACCCTGCGGGCATCAGTGCCCGCGGTTTCCCGAAGGGCCACCGTCGCCGCCGGATAGCCGTGATCCTTCAGTTCGTCAAGCGCCATGCCGCGCACGACCTCCACGCGCTCCTGATCGCGCGGCTCGCCCGGCGCAAGCGCCATGCGTCCGCGCAGGTCGTCGAGATGCCCGGCCGGCAGCACGTCGAAGCCGACGAATTCCACGCGTTCCACCACGGTGGGCAACCCTTCGTCGATCAGGACCGTGAGGTCCATCTCGGTCTTCGTCGGGTTGTAGGCCGTGCGGAAGCCGCGCACACGCGCCTCGGGAAAACCGTGCGACGCGTAGAACTGCTCGAGGCGCTTCAGATCTTCGTTGAACTCCTGCCGATTGAAATAGACCTTCGGCGTCCACGGCAACCGGCTCGAGCCGCTCGTCGACACCGCCATCCGCAATTCCGCCTCGGGCACACTCCGCACGCCCTCGAACCACAGGTGACGTACGAGCACGCCCTCGCCGTCCTTGCAGGCGATGGCGGCCAGACATGTCCACACAACGGCGAGGACCGCGAGGCCCGCTCGCGCTCGGGTTTTCAAGGTAAGATGCCGCTCGTTAGACACGATAGGAGACGACGTTCCGATTATGGCCGAATCCCCGGGTTCCCCGGCATCTTCCACGCGCACGGTGTTCTGCGTGAAGCTGAAACAGCACCTGCCCGGTCTCGACGCGCCGCCCTGGCCCGGGCCGCTCGGCCAACGCGTCTTCGAGCACGTCTCACAAGAAGCGTGGACGATGTGGGAAGAGCGGATGAAGATGATCCTCAATGAATATCGTCTGCTGCCCTTCCAGAAGGAGGCGCAGGCGCTCGTCGCCCGCCAGATGGAAGAGTTCTTCTTCGGCAACAGCCAGGGCCTGCCTGAAGGCTACGTGCCCGAGAAACAGTGAACGCCCAGCGATTGGAGAAGCCGCATGAGCAGTGCCGCGACCACGTCTAAACAGGACGCCATTCCCCAGTTCTCCCAGACGATGGGACATCCGTCCCCGCTCTGGATGTTGTTCATGTCGGAATTCTGGGAGCGCTTCGCGTTCTACGGCATCCGCTGGGCGCTCGTGCTCTACATCGTGGCGCAGTTCCACGGCGGCTCGGCCACCGGCCAGTCGGAAGCCAACCTCACCTACGGCTCGTATCTCGCGCTTGTCTACGCGGCCGCGATCTTCGGCGGCTACATCGCCGACAAGATCATCGGCTACCAACGCTCAATTCTGGTGGGCGCCGTCTTCATGGCGGCCGGCCTGTTCATGATCTCGCTCCCCGATCCGAAGATCTTCAAGTTCGGTCTCGCGACCATCGTCGTCGGCAACGGCATGTTCAAGCCGATCATCTCGACGATTGTCGGCAAGCTCTACGCGCAGGGTGACGAGCGCCGCGACTCGGGCTTCACGATCTTCTACATGGGCATCAACGCCGGCGCGTTCCTCGCGCCGCTCGTGACCGGATGGCTCGCGCAGACCGTGTTCGGCACCGACGCCGCCCCGGCCTACAAGTACGTGTTCATGTCGGCCGGCGCCGGCATGCTCGTGAGCCTCGTGTGGTTCTACATCGGCCGCAACCAGCTGAAGGGCATCGGCGCTCCGGCGCCCGGCACCGATGGCATGGGCCGCGTGCTCGGCGTGATCATCGGCGCGATCGTGGCGATCCCGGTCTTCTATGCCCTGCTCGCCGTCGGCGGCAAGAACCTGCAGGTCGTGCTCACGGTGATGTTCGTGATCCTCGCGATCATGCTGATGGCCGAAGGCATCCGCGAAGGCCAGGTCTCGCGCGACAAGACGATCGCGATGCTCCTGATCTTCGTGTTCAACATCATGTTCTGGATGTTCTTCGAACAGGCCGGCAGCTCCTTCACCTTCCTCGCCGAGAACATCGTCAACCGCCAGCTCGGCTCGTTCCTCTGGCCGACGGCGTGGTTCCAGACGGTGAACTCGATCGCGATCATCGTCCTGGCGCCAGTGATGGCCTGGATCTGGGTGGCGCTCGGCAAGGCCAATCCATCGATCCCGCGCAAGTTCGGCCTCGGCCTCCTCTTCAACGGCTTCGCGTTCCTGCTGCTCATGTTCGCGCTGTCGAAGCTCGTCGGCATGGACGGCAAGATTCCGTTCTGGACGCTGTGCGCGGTCTACGTGATCCAGTCGGTCGGCGAACTCTGCCTGTCGCCGATCGGCCTCTCGATGGTGACCAAGCTGGCGCCGACGCGCCTCGTGGGCCTCGGCATGGGCGGCTGGTTCCTCTCGACCGGCATCGGTAACAACCTCTCGGGCATCTTCGCGAGCGCGGTCAGCGGCGAATCCGGCATGAGCGCGGCGTCCGCGCTGTCGGGCTACACGTTCGGCTTCTGGGCGTTGATGGCCGCCGGCGTCGTCCTGTTCCTGATCGCGCCGCTCGTGCAGAAACTGATGCACGGCGTGAAGTAGGTCCGTGGCGCTCGAGGACTACCGGAAGAAACGCGACTTCAGCAAGACCCCCGAACCCAAAGGGACGGCGCGCGCCGGACGCGCGCCGTCCCGCCCCCGCAAGAAACCCGCCCCGCTCTTCTTCTGTGTGCAGAAGCACATGGCCAGTCACCTCCACTACGACCTCCGGCTGGAGTGGAACGGCGTGCTCATGTCATGGGCGATTCCTAAAGGTCCGTCGCTCGATCCGAGCCTCAAGCGCTTTGCGGCGCACGTTGAGGACCATCCGCGTGAGTACGGCACCTTCGAGGGGGTCATCCCTGAGGGCTATGGCGCCGGCATCGTGATGCTCTGGGACGAGGGCACCTGGGTGCCGGAGGTGGACGACGTCGACGCGGCGCTGGCGAAAGGCGATCTGAAGTTCTCGCTCGACGGTTACAAACTCAAGGGCTCCTGGGTGCTCGTGCGCACCCGCGGCTACTCGCGCCAGGGTAAGGAGCGCGCGCCGCATGAGGCCTACGGCAAGACCGACGGCAAGAGCTGGCTCCTGATCAAGCATCGCGACTTCTGGTCGGGCGATCTCGACGTCACCACGTTCGCCCCGCTCAGCGTGAAATCCGGCGAGGACTTCCCTGCCATCCTCGCGGCAGATCCACCGCTGGCATGGACGAAGACCCTGCCGGTGTCCGGTGGTGAGACCGGTGCTATGCTCAGGGACATCATCGAGCAGGCGGCGCAATTACGTGCCGCTGCCGCGCGCGCGCCGAAGCGAGCGCCCAGGAGGAAGAAATGAAGAAATTTGCACTGACGCTGTCCGCGGTCCTCGTGGCCGCTGCCGCGCTCTCGGCGCAGACGCCGCCGGCGCAGAACGCCAAGCCGACGCAGGATGCGAAGCCCGCCGCCGCGCCCGCTGCCGCCCCGAGCGTGGCCGGCAACTGGACGTTCCAGCTCGACGCGGGACAGGGCCCGATGGACATCGCCGTCACGTTGAAGATGGACGGCAAGAAGGTCACCGGCGTGCTGTCGAGCCCGATGGGTGATGCAGGACTCGAAGGCGAGTTCGCCGATGGCAAGCTGACCCTCAACATGGACTTCCAGGGCAGCCCGATCGTGTGGGTGGGCGCCCTCAAGGACGCCGACAACATGACCGGCTCGCTGAGCAGCCCGATGGGCGAGATTCCGTGGGTCGCCAAGCGCGTCAAGGGCTAACTATGCGGCGCCGTCTGGCCTTTCTCGCACTGCCGGCTCTCGTGCTGGCCTTGGTCGCCGTCACACACGCCCAGACGCCGGCCGCCAAGCCGGTGAATGTCGCCGGCAAGTGGCAGGTGGCCATGGAACTCAGCATCGGCACCTCCAATCCCGTCCTCATCCTGAAGCAGGACGGCGACAAGATCACGGGCACCTATACAGGGCGCTACGGTGAATCAAAGCTGACCGGCAAGCTCGGCACGGATCGGCAGCTGCAGTTTCAGGTGGCGCTCGAAGCCGAAGGCCAGTCCGCCGCGATGTATTTCGCGGGCGAAGTTGCGGCCGACGGTCAGATGATCACCAAGGGCACGGTGCAGATCGACGGCCTTGGCGAAGGCACCTGGGTCGCGAAACGCGCGCAGTAGCGCTCAACTCCGACACACCCCGCGGGCTGGGAAGGTCACTTCCCCGCCCGCGTTTCTTTTTGGTCCTTTGCCTTTTCCGGGGGCCTTGCTACGATGTGCTCGCTTTTCTTAAGGCCGTAAACAAACCGTTCTTCGCCGGGAGAAACTCATGAAGAAGTCTCGCGTGCTCGGTTCAGTCGTGGCCCTCACCGCCACGGCGTTCCTCTCGTCCGCCGCCTACACGGCACACCTCAACGCCCAGAATCGCAAGGACTACTCGATCGCGTCGACCGAGAGCGGACACGTGGCGCTCGGACTCGCGATTCGCAAACTCGGCGTCGCCGGCACCTACATGCAAGCGCCGGCACATCCCGACGATGAGACGAACGCGCTCTTCGCGTTGTACGGCTACGGCATGGGCATGCGCGTGATCGACGTGCAGAACAACCGCGGCGAAGGCGGCCAGAACGAAATCGGCCCCGAACTCTTCCGTGACATCGGCGTGCTGCGCACGTCGGAACTGCTCGCCGCGCACCGCATCGACGGCGCCGAGCAGTACTTCACGCGTGCGATCGACTACGGCTACTCCTTCGATCCTCAGGAAGTCATCGCCAAGTGGGGCCGCGAGCGCATCGTCGGCGACTACGTGCGGTTCATCCGCACGTTCCGCCCCGACGTGCTCCTCACGATGAACATCCAGGGCGGCGGCGGTGACCGCGCGCACGAAGCGACGACGATCCTCGCGCGCGAAGGCTACATGGCGGCGGGCGACCCGACGAAGTATCCTGAGCAGATCAAGGAAGGCCTCCGGCCGTGGCAGCCCTACAAGTTGTACTTCGCGGGCGCCGGCATCGGCGCCGGCCGCATTGGCGGTGCTGCGCCCACGACGCCGGCGGCGCCCCCGCCCGCGCATCTGTGCCGGATCGACACGAACGCGTATGACGCGCTCCTCGCGAAGACCTACGGCGACATCAGCGCCGATGCGCGCAGCAACCACAAGTGTCAGGGCATGGGCGGCGTGCCGGCGGTGCCGGGCTTTGCGGCCGCCGGCCGAGGCGGTGGCGGCGGTGGCCGTGGCGCCGCTCCGGCGGGCGCGCCGGGTGGTGCTGCCGCGCCGGCCGGGCGCGGAGCCGCAGGTGCAGGCGCGCCGGGTGCGGCGCCGGGCGCGGCCTACACGATCATCGCGACCACGCCGAACATGGCCGCGCAGAAGGACAAGGACGAGACGTCGTTCTTCGACGGCATCGACGTGACGATCCCGGGCCTCGCGAAGTACGCCGGCGCCAACCCGCCGGCCGCGCTGAAGGCGGCCCTCGCCGAAATCGCCGACCATGCGGCCAATGCCAAGCAGGCGTATGACTTCGGCAACGACGCGCGCACGGCGACGCCGATCGAAGCCGGCCTCGCGGCCATCCGCAAGCTGCGCGGCCAGCTGGGCTCGATGGGCCTCAGCGACGACGCGAAATACGAACTCGACTTCCGCCTGAAGGTGAAGGAAACCGACTACGAGAACGCCGTCATCATCGCGCACGGCCTCACGTTCGTGGCGGCGGCCGACGACGGCCTCGTGATCGCGGGCCAGCCGGTACGTGTGCAGATCGCCGCGCAGAACCGGGGCGACAGCGACGTGCAGGTCACGAACGTGAAGGTGCTGGGTCTCGACGGCGCGAGCGCGTGCGCCCCGGGCGCGGCGGCGAAGAATGCCGTCTACACGTGCACGTCGAACGGCACGATCCCGGCGAGCGCCAAGCTCACCGATCCGTACTTCACGGACAACTACTGGAAGCACCCGTCGAACCCGGCGGCCAACGACTACGACCCGAGCGTGCCGTTCGGCGTGCCCTTCGCGCCCTCCCCCTTCCGCGTGACGTTCACGGTCAAGGCGGGCGCGGTGGAAGTGACGCGCGACCTGCCGATCGAATACCGCTACGTGAAAGACATCTACTTCGGCGACAAGCGCATGGAGCTGAACGTGGTGCCGGCCTTCTCGGTCGCGGTAACGCCGTCGCTCGCGATTGTGCCGACGGCGTCGGCCACGCCGGTGACGCGCGAAGTGTTCGTCTCGGTCACCAACGGCGCCAAGGGCGCGGCCGACGCGGCCGTGTCGCTGAAGGTGCCGTCGGGCTGGCTCGTACAGCCGGCCAGCACGACGATCGCGTTCGAGAAGGAAGATGAGGCGCTGTCGGCGCGCTTTGTCGTCACCGCGCCGCGCGCGGCCAAGGCGGGTGACTACACGTTCACCGCCGTGGTCACGTCGAAGGCGACGGGCGCCACGCAGTTCAGCAACGGCTACCAGGAGATCGACTACCCGCACATCCAGCGGCGGCAGGTCATCAAGCCGGCGGACACGACCGTGAAGGTGATGGACGTGAAGATGGCGCCGGGCGTGCGCGTCGGGTACATCAACGGCGTCGGCGATCAGGTGCCGCCGGCCATCGAACAGCTCGGGGCGAAGCTCACGTTCATCGACCAGAACGAACTCGCGTGGGGCGATCTGTCGAAGTACGACGTGATCCTCACCGGCGTGCGCGCCTATGAACGCCGCAACGATCTGCGCGCCTACAACCGCCGGCTGCTCGACTACGCAAACCGCGGCGGCACGGTGATCGTGCAGTACAACAAGAACGAGTTCAATCAGGCGCAGTACGGTCCGTATCCGGCGCAGATCGGCGGCTTGGGCGTGAGCGGCCGCGTGAACGACGAAACCGTGCCGGTGAAGTTGCTCGTGCCGGCGCATCCGGCGTTCAACTTCCCCAACAAGATCGGGCCGTCGGCCTGGGACAACTGGACGCAGGAACGCGGTCAGTATTTCCTCGGCAAGAAGGACGCGAAATACGTCGACCTCGTGTCGATGACCGACTCGTTCCCCGACAACCCGGGCGAACAGCTCGGCGCGCTCGTCGACAGCAAGTACGGCAAGGGCCGCTGGATGTATCTCGGCCTTGGCTTGTGGCGTCAGCTGCCGGCCGGGACGCCTGGTGCCTATCAGCTGCTCGCGAATCTCCTCAGCCTGCCCAAGGCTCCGGCCAAGTAGTTCCGCATGCCGCCCGGCGGCGACACCCCTCGTCGCCGGGCACGTTAATCAGACTTAACGTCCACTTCAGCCTTTCTGTAACTCGCAGACGTCCAATCTCACGAGACGACCTGATGTCGTTTCGAAGGAGACACCGATGTCTGCCCGCCCTCGCCGCTCTGCCACTCCCACCCCCGCGACCAACCGGTACGCGGCCCTCAAGGCCAACCTCGAGGAACGCAAGCGCACGCTGCAGGCGGAAATCCGCATGCGGTTGACGGTGGTGCGCGAGTCGCATGCCGATGCCGATCACAAGGCCGGGTTCGACGACGCGGACACGGCGAATGCGGAACTGCAGGGCGATCTCGACCTGGCGTTGACGCAGATGAAAGTGGAGTCGCTGACGCTCATCAACGCCGCGCTCCAGCACCTCGAGACCGACAGCTATGGCGTGTGCGTGGACTGCGGAGACGAGATCAGCGAAGCGCGGCTGCGCGCGCTGCCCTTCGCCGCCCGCTGCGTGGAGTGCGAGCAGGCGCGCGAACAGCGGCAGCCGGCGACACGCCGCGCGCCGTTGCACTTCGGACGCGGGGAATGAGCTAGAAGCAGGTACGCGCGAGCGCCGCCCACACCGCGGCGCGGAGCCGGCGACGATGATGGCGCGCGAATCGGCCGCGCCAGAACGCGCCTTGCACGAGCAGCGTCTCCGGCGGCAGATCGCCGAGCAGCATCGGGGCCTTGTGCTCGGCCTGATAGAACTCGAGGATCTCCTGGCTCGGCGCGGCGTTGTTCCAGATCACCACGTCGATGGGGCGGCCAATCGCCTCGCTCATCAGCCGCGCTTCCTCGGCGGCCGTGAAGTGCTTCATGCCGCGACCTTCCGTGAGGAGATTCGCGATCAGGATCACCGGCCCCTTCACGGCCTGCACGGCCTCACGACAGCCGTCGACGAGGAAGATCGGCATCAGGCTCGTGTAGAAGCTGCCCGGACCGATCACGACCGCATCAAGCGATCGGATCGCATCGGCCACCGTGGGATGGATCTTCACCGGCGGATCGAGCGACACGCGTTCGATCCGCTGGCCATCGGTTTGCCCGCGATCGACTTCCACTTCGCCGCGGGTGGAGCTGCCGCCGACGTAGGTCGCGCAGAGCGTGGCACGTTCCGTGGTGATGGGCCACACGGCGCCGCGACAGCCGAGCAAGCCGCGCAGGCCCTCGATCGCGGCCAGAAAATCGCCCGAATACTGCTCCATCATCGAGAGGAGCAGGTTGCCGCCGGTGTGGCCAGCGAGCTTCCGGTGTTCAAGCATCGGAAGACGCGACAGCAGGATCTTGCGCGCTTCGGCTTCACTCCGCGCCAGCGCGAGCGCGCACTTCAGGACGTCGCCCGGCGGCAAGACGCCCAGTTCGTCGCGCAGCTGCCCCGACGAACCGCCACTGTCGAACATGGTGACTACCGCGTGCAGGTCGACCCAGGCATTGGATTTGAGTCCGCCGAGCAGGCTCGGCAACCCGGTTCCGCCGCCGAAGCACCCGACCTTGAGCGTGCGCAGACGCATTCCCAACATCCTACAATGAGCGCATGGCTCACCCGTTGGATCTTCCCGTGCCGGCGCGACGCGCGTTGACTGCGTTGGCCGACGATTTCGGCCGTATCTTCGGCGCGCGACTGACGGCCGTCGTGGCCTACGCCCCCACCCGGGCCGCGGCGTTCACCGAGAGCCTGACGGCTGACGACCTCGATGCCTTGAGCGTGCTCACGGAGACCTGGCATCGGAACGGTCTCGACACTCCTCTCGTCATCACGAATGAGGAGTTTCGACGCTCGTTGGACGCCTTCCCGCTGGAATACCAGGCCATCATGCAGCACCACGTGGTGCTCCGCGGCACGCCGCCCTTTGACGGCGTGACCATTGCCGACGAAGACCTCCGCCGCGCCTGTGAGGCGCAGGCGCGCGGCCATCTCATCCATTTGCGCCAAGGTTGGATTGACGCCCGAGGCCACGCCCATGACCTCGAGAAGCTGCTCGTGTCGTCCGCGATGCCGCTCCGCGTGCTGCTCTCGCACGTCGCGGAGCTCGACGGACACGGCGGCGACGATCTGGCCGCCTACGCCGGCACGCGCTTTGGCACCGACGCCGACATCATCCGCGCGATTCTCGCGCTGGAGCACCATCCGCATGGCGCGCACGGCCTCGTGGCGAAGACGGGCGCGTATCTCGCGGCGAGCGAACACATCTGGGCCTTCGTCGACCGGTGGCACAAGTGACACTGCGTCGCCTCTGGCTGGCGGCGCTGACGTGCCTCGTCATCGCCGCCGCCCCCACTCGGGTCTTCGCGCAAACGGCGTCGCTCCCCGCGCTCACGCAGCCGGTCAATGACCTGGCGGGCGTGATCGATGCGGCCAGCGCGCGCGAGATGGACCGGCGGATTCGCGCCCTGCAGGCGCAAACCGGCGACGCGATCATCGTCGCCACCGTGCCGACGTTCCAGCCGTACGGATCAATCGAAGAATTCGCAGTGAAGCTCTACGAGCGCGCGGGGATCGGCGCCAAGGGCAAGGACAACGGCGCGCTCATCCTCGTGGCGGTCAACGACCGGCGCGCGCGCATCGAGGTGGGCTACGACCTCGAAGGCACGCTCACCGACGGCTACTGCGGCGACATCATCCGCACGGCGATGCTGCCTGCGTTCCGCCAGCAGCAATACGGCGAGGGGCTGCTCGAGGCAACGACGCAGGTGATCGCGCGCGTGGCGGCCGAACGCGGCGTCACGCTCCAGGATGTCCCCGCGCCCCGGATCGAACGGCAGCGCCGCGAACGTGGCGGCGGCCTCGGCACGCTGATCATCCTGATCATCATCCTGATCCTCATCAGCCGCGGGGGCGGGGGCTTTCTGGGCTTCCTCCTGGGCCAGATGCTCTCGGGCGGCGGCCGGTCACGCGGCGTCTGGG
>CAYFLU010000019.1:0-29055 GCA_964343975.1 uncultured Solibacteraceae bacterium | reverse complement strand
GGCGTCGGTGTGGCGCTGAAGGTCGTGCAGGCCCTGCTCGACAAGAGCGGCCGTGGCCAGGATTTGTTGCCGAATTTCGTGAAAATGGCCGCCATTGGCACCCTCGCCGACGTCGTACCGCTGGTGGGGGAGAACCGGGTGATCGCACGCGAGGGATTGGCCGGCCTGTCGGCCGGGCCGAACAGCGCAGGGCTCGAGGCGCTGATCGACGCCTGTGGCCTGACCGGCAAAAAGCTCGACAGCTTCCATGTGTCGTTCATGATGGCGCCGCGGATCAATGCGGCAGGCCGCATGAGCTCGCCGGAACTGGCGGCCGAGCTCTTGCTCTTGCGTGGGCGCGACGGCGCGGTGCGCGCGCGGGCGCGCGAGCTCGCGCAACAGCTGGCGGCCGAGAACACCCGCCGCCAGGAACAGGAAGCCGCGATCGTCACCGAGGCCAAGCGGATGGTGGAGAAGGACCCGTCGATCGGCGCACACAACGTGCTCGTCGTTGCTGGTGACCACTGGCACCGCGGCGTGATCGGCATCGTCGCGTCGAAGCTCGTGGATGCGTACCACAAGCCGGCGATCGTGCTGTCGATCGAGGACGGCGTGGCGCACGGATCCTGCCGCAGCATCCCGGCGTTCGATCTGCTGGCGGCGCTCGAGACGATGCCGGAGCTCTTCATCAAGTTCGGCGGCCACAAGCAGGCGGCCGGGGTCACGCTCGAGGCCGACCGCGTGCCCGAGTTGCGCCGGCGCCTGGCCGACATCGGCGCCGATCGACTGTCGCACGACGATCTGCGTCCGCGTCTGCGCATCGACGCGAGCCTCGGCCTCCGCGAGATCTCAGGTGCGGTGATCGAAGGGCTGCTCCGGATGGGGCCGTTCGGCGCGGGGAACCCGAAGCCGGTGTTTCGCGCCGCGCCGGTTGAATTGATCGAGCGTCCGCGCGTGCTCAAGGAGCGACACCTCGCGTTGATGGTGCGGCAGGATGGCCGCGCGTTTCGTGCCATGGCCTGGCGCGCGAGCGACCGCGAGGCGTACCTTGCGGCCAACCGCGCGGGGCTCGAGCTCGCGTATTCCCTCGAACAGAACGAATTCCGCGGCGAGACCACGACCGAGCTCACGGTTGCGGACGTGCGCCTCACGGTGGCCGTCTGATGCGGTGGCAACGTCCGCTGCGCTACATGGTCGCCGTGGCCGGACTCGGCTTCGCCGGGCTGCTGTACATGCGCTTCGAAAAGAAGCCGGTCGTGCTGCAGGCCCCGCTGCCGCCGCCGCTGGCCGCGGGTGTCAGCTACGAATCGGCCATGTCACCGGGCGGCGAGCAGGTGCGCTACAAGAACGACCGCGAAGTGAGCCGCATGAAGTGGTCGCGGACGGTGAAGTACACCGACGGCCGCACCGTGATCGAGAAGCCGGAGTTCGTCGCCGACCGTGACGGCAAACCCTACCGGGTCACGGCCGATCGGGGCGAACTCAAGACGCCGTCGGGGGATACGCAGTCCACCGACAGCTTCGAAGAAGTGCACCTGACCGGGCACGTCGTCCTCCACGAGCAGGACGGGATGGAGATCGCGACCGACGACGCGTTCTATCGGGATGCGGTGGCGATCCTCGAGATCAACGGACCAATGACGTTCACCGATACGCGCGCGTCGGGCAGCGCGGTGGGGGCCGTGTATGAGCGGAATCAGCAACTGCTGACGCTCAAGGATCAGGCGGTCCTGCACATGGCCGCCGAGAAGGACGGTTCCGGGAAGTTCGACGCGACGTCGCGGTCGATGACGATCAACCGCACCACACACTTCGTGTTGATGGATGGCAACCCCACGATCGTGCGCGAACGCGAGACCATCAACGCCGAGACCGCGCAGCTCCACATGAGCGAGGACAATCACGGCGTGCAGATGATGGAGCTCCATCAGCACGCGTCGATCGCACCGACCGGCGGGAGCAAGACACCGGAGATGCGTGGCGACGACATCACGTTGGAGTTTCAGGGCGACGGACGCACCATCAAGCGCACGCAGATGTTCCGCAGTGCCTCGATGGCGTTGGCCGCCGCCACCGGGCGGCAGTCGGTGAGTGGCGACATGGTCGATGCCACGCTGGCGGCCGACGGCGCCACGGTCACGAGCCTGCGCGTGCCGGGGAACGCGAAAGTGTCAATGCCGATGACGAAGGACGCCCCGCAGCGCGACATTACCGCGAAGGAGATGACGGGCCGCGGCGACGAGAAGAAGGGCCTGACCGACGTCGTCTTCACACAGAACGTGGTGTTTCTGGAGACGCGGCCGGCATCGAAGACCGAGCACGAACTGCGGCGGAAGGTCACAGCCGCGCAGTTGGCTCTGGCGCTCGAAGGCGGCGACCTGAGCGATATCAAGGACGCCACGTTCAAGGGCGATGTCGAGTTCATCGACGGCGTGAAATATGGCGAAGGCGCCGACACGATGGTGTATCGCGCCAAGGCCGGGCGGCTGGAGTTGCGCAAGACCGGAAACACCGGCCGAAAGCAGAAGGTGCAAACGGACAAGATCATCGTCTTTGCGCGCGTCATCGATCTGGATCTCGAGAAGACGGCCATCAGCGCCAACACCGAGCTCAGCACCGAGACCGTCCCCGACCCCTCCGCCAAGAAGAGCGGGCTCTTCGACGAGCACAAGGTCACGCGTGGTTTCGCGAAATCCCTGACCTACGACGGCGATCTCGGTAAAGCGACGTATGTCGGGCCCGCGCGCCTCTGGCAGGGCGAAGGCAAGGACCGCAGTCAGATCGACGCCACGACGCAGATCGTGATCGACGACAAGAAGGGCGACATCAGCGCCGACGGCAAGGTCGCGACGGTGTTTCCGATCCAGAACCTGCAGGCCGGCACGTCGGGCAGTTCCACGACGAAGGCCCAGAAGTTCTCCTACATCGATGGCGAGCGCAAGGCGCACTACGAGGGCACGTTGGCGGACCGCGTCGCGCTCGACGGTCCCGACGGCAAGTTCTACGCCGTGACCATCGACCTCTGGCTCTCCGACGACGGCTCGGAACTGCGCCGGATGCTGATGAACGGCGACGTGCAGGCGCGGGTGTCGCCCGAACGCACCGTGCTCGCGCGGCACACGGCGACCAGCGGGCGCAACGCGGTCGAGCAGATGGAATACGACGCCAAGGCTGGCACCTACAAGATGATCGGGAGCCCGACCAAGGTCATCGAGCGCCAGGTGGACAAGGCGGTCGAGTCGTGCACCGTGACGCTGGGCGCCACGATGTCATTCACGAAGTCACAGAACCTCAAAGCGCCGGGCTCGTGGACGTGGAGCGATCCGGTTGGAGTAGGATCATCGTCGTTCCGTGCGGCCAATTGCACGGAGTGGGTGATCAAGTAGATGTCTGTCCTGCGAACAGAAGGCCTGACCAAGTCGTACGGCGGTCGCACGGTGGTCCGTGGCGTGAGCCTCGACGTGCGCGCCGGCGAGGTCGTCGGCCTGCTCGGCGCCAACGGCGCCGGCAAGACCACGACCTTCAGCATGGTCGTTGGTCTCGTGGGCCCAGACTCGGGGCGAGTACTCCTCGATGACCGCGACGTCACCGACGACGCGATGTACATCCGGGCGCGGGCGGGTATTGGTTACCTGCCGCAGGAAGCCTCGATCTTTCGGGGCCTGACCGTCGAACAGAACATCCTGGCGATCCTCGAGACGCTGAAGCTCTCGCGGGCCGAACGGCAACAGCGGCTCAAAGCGCTGCTGGCAGAGCTCAACCTGACGCCCCTGGCCAAGTCCAAGGCCTACAACTTGTCGGGCGGCGAGCGGCGGCGGGCAGAGATTACCCGCGCCCTCGTGATGGAGCCGAAGTTCATGCTCCTCGACGAGCCGTTTGCCGGCATCGACCCGATCGCCGTCGGCGAAATCCAGAAGATCATCGAGCACCTCAAGCACCGGGGCATCGGCGTGCTCGTGACCGACCATAACGTGCGGGAAACGTTGAAGATCACCGACCGGGCCTACATCGTCCACGACGGCGTGATCTTCCGTTCAGGCACCCCGACCGCGCTCGCGGCCGATGAAGAGGTCAAGCGCATTTATCTCGGGGCTGATTTCCGGCTGGATTGACCGCTTGTTGTAAGATGGCACTCAGGTTGCATTCAGCCTAGCGTCCATGGCCATTCAGCAGAAACTCCAAGCGCGTCTTGCTACCAAGCTCATCCTGACGCCCTCGTTGCAGCAGGCAATCAAGCTGCTGCCGATGACCACGCTGGAGTTGGCCGAGCTCTTGAATCAGGAAATGGTCGAGAACCCCATGCTCGAGGAGGTTCCGACAGAGGAGCAGGCCGCGGAGACGCCTTCGACCGACGCCGAGCCGGAGCCTGCCCAGCCCACCGAAAATGGCGATACCTGGGACGACGCCGACTACGAATACTTCTTCGGGGAGTATCTGGACGACGGCTACCGTGGCGCCAAACCGGCCGTCGAGGTGCGCGAACTTCCGCCCATCGAGAACACGCTGTCGTCGAAGGGGTCCTTGTCGGATCACCTCATGTGGCAGCTCACGCTGCAGGCCGTCGATGACCTGACCCGCGACATCGGCACGGCCATCATCGGCAACATCGATGACGACGGGTATCTGGTGGTATCCCTCGAGGAGATTGCGGCGCTCGGCGATTGGGCGATGGCGGATGTGGAGAAGGCGTTGGCCCACGTCCAGACGTTCGATCCGATCGGGGTGGCGGCGCGTGATCTGCAGGAGTGCCTGCTGCTGCAGTTGAAGCACCTCGGCCTCACGGGCACGACCACCGAGTTGCTCGTGCGGGATCACCTGAGGCTGTTGCAGAACCACCGGATTCCGGAGCTCGCCAAGCTCGTCGGCATCGAGCCCGAAGAAGTGAAGCAGCATCTCGAGGTGGTGCGCCACCTCGATCCGAAGCCGGGCGCGCGGTACACACCGCCGGATTCGCAATACGTCATTCCGGACGTCTACATCCTCAAGACGGACGAAGGCTACAAGGCTGCGCTCAACGAAGACGGGTTGCCGCAGTTGCGCATCTCGCCGGTGTATCGGCGCCTGCTCGACAAGACGGGCGACAACTCGGACGAAACGCGCGCCTACGTGAAGGACAAGTTCCGCTCGGCCCTGTGGCTGCTCAAGTCGGTCGATCAGCGGCAGCGCACCATCATCAAGGTGGCCACGAGCATCATCATGTTCCAGCGGGACTTCCTCGATCACGGCATCGAGCACCTGCGTCCGCTCGTGCTGCGTGATGTGGCGAACGACATCGGCATGCACGAGTCGACGGTGTCGCGTGTCGTGAACAACAAGTACATGCATACGCCGCAGGGCGTGTACGAGATGAAGTTCTTCTTCCACAGCGGCATCAGCAGCTCGTTCGGCGAGGCGGTCTCGTCGGTCACGATCAAGCAGCGGATCAAGAAGATCATCGAAGCGGAGGACGCCCGTCGTCCGTTGAGCGATTCGAAGATCATGGCCATCCTCCAGAAGGAAGGGTTGGATCTGGCCCGCCGCACGATCGCGAAATACCGCGAGGAACTGAAGATCCCGACGTCGAACCAGCGGAAGGTGTTGTACTAGTGCGCGGCGGCGAACGAGCCGGGGGCCGATGAGCGGCGTCACGGTGGGGTCGCTGCTCGGTGCGCGTGGGGCAGGCGCGGGCCTCGACGCGGATCTGCTCGCCGGTTCGGCCGGTCTCGAACGCCGGATCACGCTCCCCTACATTCAGAAGACCGGGTTGGCCCTCGCGGGGTTCGACGAATACCTGCGCGCCGGCCGTGTGCTGGTGTTCGGCGAGAGCGAGATCCGCTTTCTCGAGCAGATGAACGTCGACACGCGGTCGGGATCGCTGCGCCGGCTGTTCGCGCGCGACATCCCGTGCGTGATCGTCACCGGGGGCTTCGAAGCGCCCGCGGAGATGATCGTCGAGGCGGAGCGTGCCGGTGTGCCGGTGCTCGCCACGGCGAGCGCCACGCCCGTGGCGATTGCCCGGCTCACCGAGCACCTCGAAGATCAGCTGGCGCCGCGCGAGATCCTGCACGGCGTGCTCATGGACATCCTCGGGCTCGGCGTGTTCATCTGCGGCGAAAGCGGCATCGGCAAGAGCGAGTGCGCGCTGGACCTCGTCGTGCGCGGGCATCGCCTCGTGGCCGACGACACCGTCGAGATCCGCTGCCGTGCGCAGTCGCTGCTCGTCGGTCGCTGCCACGAACTCACGCGCAACCACATCGAGATTCGCGGACTGGGTCTCATCAACGTCGGCGATCTGTTCGGCATCTCGGCGACGCGGGCGCAGAAGCGCGTGGAACTCGTCGTCATGCTCGAGCGGTGGGAAGCGGGGCGGGAATACGACCGGCTCGGCCTGGATACCGAAGTGCACGACATCATGGGCGTGCAGGTGCCGCGTGTCCGGATGCCCGTGGCGCCGGGACGCAACCTGGCGATGCTCGTGGAAGTGGCGGCGCGCAATCAGATCCTGCGGTCGCGCGGGCGGCATGCCGCCAAGATGCTGGCCGATCGCCTGGAGCGACGGCTCGAGTCGTTGGCCGAACGTGACGTGGAGGACGATCTCTGATGGCCCGTAAGCGTGCTACGCGTGCGTCGGTGAGAAAGTCGGCGCCGCGGTTCGTGGTGGTCACCGGTCTGTCGGGAGCCGGGAAGTCGCAGGCGATCCGCGCGCTCGAGGACCTGGGCTTCTTCTGCGTCGACAATCTGCCGGTCGCGCTCATTCCCACCTTCGCCGATCTGACGCAGACCCGCAGCGACATCGCGCGCGCGGCCGTGGTCGTCGACGTGCGTGAAGGCGAGTCGCTGAAGGCGTTTCCGCGCATCTACCGGCAGCTGCTGAAGCGTCCGCATCTGGCGCCGCGGTTGCTCTATCTCGAAGCCGATGAGGCGATGCTCGTGCGGCGCTACAGCGAGACGCGCCGGCCGCATCCACTCGCGCCGACGCGGTCGCCGAAGGAAGGCCTGAAGGAAGAACGGCGCGTGCTGCAGGCGATTCGCGCGCTGGCCGATCAGATCATCGACACGTCGCACCTGAACGTGCACGAGCTGCGCCGCGCCGTGAAGGCGTTCGCCACGGGCAGCGATGCGCCCGTGCCGCTCGCCGTGAGCGTGATGAGCTTCGGCTTTCGCCGTGGCGTGCCGATGGATGCGGATCTCGTCTTCGACGTGCGCTTCCTGAACAACCCGCACTTCGTGCCCGCGCTGCGTCCGCTCACCGGACAAGACGTGCGCGTGGCCCGCTACGTGCTGCGGCAGAAGCCGGCGCGCCAGTTCCTCACGCTCACGACCAACCTGTTGCGCTTCCTGTTGCCGCAGTATCTGGCGGAAGGGAAGGCGTATCTGACGGTGGCCATCGGCTGCACGGGCGGCCAGCATCGGTCGGTCGCCATGGCCGAGGCGCTGGCCGAGAAGATCGCCGGCGTGCCAGGCACGCAGGTTCGCCTGCGTCACCGTGAAGTGGGGGATGTGCGCCGCTGACGCGGTGGAGGGACGGATGAGTCCGAACGCATCAAACTCTTCGAGCGCATCGGTCGGCGTGGTCGTGATCAGCCACGGCCAGTTCGCTACCGAGTTACTGAATGCCGCCGAGATGATCGTCGGTGATCTGCCCGCCTTCACGGCCGTGTCGATTGGCTGGCACGACGACGTGACGGTGGCGCGCGAGGCCATCGAGCGCGCGATCGCGAAAGTGGATCACGGCCACGGCGTCCTGCTGCTGACCGACATGTTTGGCGGCACGCCGTCCAACCTCGGTCTCTCGTTTCTCGAGGCCGGCAAGGTGGAGGTGCTCACCGGGGCGAACCTGCCCATGCTGATCAAGCTGGCGAAGGCTGCGCCGAACGCGGATCTGGTCGCGCTCGGACGGGACATCTGCGAACACGGACGTGCGGCGATCCGCGTGGCGGCCGATCTCTTACGCGGCGACGCATGATCGAGCGTGAAGCGCCGGTCGTGAACCAGCTCGGGCTGCACGCGCGCGCGGCCGCGCGGTTCGTGCATCTGGCCGGGCAGTTCACCGCGAAGATCACGGTGGGCCGCGGCGCCCGCAAGGTCGATGGCAAGAGCATCCTCGGCCTCCTGATGCTCGCCGCCGCGCGCGGCACCACGCTGCTGATCGCCGCCGACGGCCCGGACGCGCAGGCCGCCGTCGATGCGCTGGCGGATCTGGCCGCCCGCGGATTCGACGACCCGCAATGACCAAATACAACGGGCGTGGCGTGGCGCCAGGCGTGGCGGTGGCGCGAGCCGTGGTCGCGGCGCGCGATGCCCACGACGTGCGGTACCGGCTCGCCGCGAGTGGCGTCGAAAAGGAGCGGCAGCGACTGCGCTCCGCGCGTAACCGCACGCGGCAGCAGCTCGAGGAGATTTCGTCGCGCGTCTCCAACACCGTCGGTTCCGCGCAGGCGTCCATCTTCGCGGCGCAGCTGCTGATGCTCGACGATCCGCTGCTCGTCTCGCGCGCCGACGTGCTCATCCGCGAAGAACGCATCAACGCCGACTGGGCGCTGCAGCGCGCGATCCAGGAACTGCACGACGTCTTCGCGCGTGAAGGCGATGCGTGGCTGTCGGAACGCGTCGGCGACCTCGCCGACGTCAGCGGGCGTCTCCAGCGCAACCTCCGGCCGGATCTCGATCCGCTCGTCGATCTCATTCACGAACTCGACGCCCCCGTCATCGTTGTCGCGCGCGAACTGCCGGCGTCGGTCGCCGCGCAGCTCGACTGGACGCGCGTGCGCGGGCTCGTGTGTGAAGTCGGCAGCCCCACGCACCACACGGTGATTCTGGCGCGGTCGCTCGGCGTGCCGGTGGTCATCGGGTTGTCCGGCGCCGCGCAGGCGATCACGCCGGGGCAGACGCTCGCGATCGACGGCACGAGCGGCGAAGTGCTGGTCGAGCCGACCGACGAGGCGCGGGAGCGGTGGCGGCAGCGCGAGGAGCTGGCCAAGGCCGCGGCGGCGGCGTTCGACGACTTGCGCGGGCAGCCGGCGGTGACCTCCGACGGCGTGCGCATCGTGCTTGAAGCCAATCTCGAAATTGCCGACGAGATCGCGCGCGTGATCGACGCGGGCGCCGAAGGCATCGGCCTCTACCGTTCGGAGTTCCTGCTCGACGCGGGGCATCAAGACGGCGCGGGCGAAGCCGTGCAGGTGGCCGTGTATCGCGCTTTGCTGCAGGCGATGGCGCCGCGGCCCGTCACGATCCGCACGTTCGATGCGAGCGAAGCGCGGGGCACCGGCGCCTGGCGCACGGGCGGGCATCGCGATCGCTTCGGTCTGCGCGGCATCCGCGCGGGGCTGCAGCACGACGAGCGTTTCCGTGCGCAGGTCCGCGCCCTGATCCGCGCGTCGAGCGCGGGCACGCTGCGTATTCTGTTGCCGTTTGTGACCTCCGCCGAGGAACTGCGCGAGGCGCGGCGCATGATCACGACGATCGCCCAGGACGCGGGCCTCGCGGAGCAGCTCGTGGGTATCCCGATTGGCGCCATGATCGAGGTGCCGGCGGCCGCCCTCACGAGCGATGCCCTGGCGCAGGACGCCGACTTCCTGAGCGTAGGCACGAACGACTTGATCCAGTACACTTTGGCTATCGACCGGACGGACGAGCGGCTCGCCGGGCACTACGAGCCGATGGCCCCGGCTGTCCTGCGCCTGCTGCGGCTGGTGGCCGTGGGCGTGCGTGGCACAGACCGGCCCCTGTCGGTGTGTGGTGAGATGGCCGCCGATCCGCTGCTCGTGAGCCTGCTGGTCGGGCTCGGGTTCCGGCGGTTCAGCATGACGCCATCGTCGATTCCGGTGGTGAAGCGCGCGCTGCAGACGATCGACAGCCGCGAGGCGCGCCGGTTGGCGCGTCAGGCCGTGCGCGCGGCATCCGCGCAGGCGGTGCACGAGTTGTTGAGGCCGATCGCCGACGCGATGCACGCGCGAGCGACGGGAGGGAAAGGGTAGCGATGAGCGACGTGAAGCGAGTGGAGAAGCCGTGGGGCTACGAGCTGCATTGGGCCGTCACGGATAAGTACGTGGGCAAGATCCTGCACGTGAAGAAGGGCCACGCCCTGAGCCTCCAGTACCACAACATCAAGGAGGAGACGATCCACGTGCACACCGGCAAGATCCTCTTTGAGATCGACGTCGACGGCAAACTCGTCGGCCGCGAGATGCTGCCCGGCGAATCCGTGCACGTCACGCCGAAGACGATCCACCGCATGACGGCCCTCGAAGACACGGACGTCCTCGAAGCCTCGACGCCGGAACTCGACGACGTCGTCAGGCTCGAAGACCGCTACGGCCGCAAGAGCTAACACGCACCGAACAATGCAAAAGGGGCGTGGCCATCGCCACGCCCCTTTTCTATTTGCACTCTGGACCCTGGACCGGACTCGGGACCCCGGACCGACTCGGGACCCAAGAACTGAACACGGGACCCGGAACCCGGGACCCGGGACCGCTCTTAAAACGGAATATCGTCGTCGTTCGGCGTATCGACCGGCGAGAAGTCGTTGTCCGGCATGTCGGAGCCGCCACCACCGCCGTAGTTGCCGCGGCTGGCCGGGCGAGCGCTGCCGCCACCCATCGCGGATCCACCACCACCGCCACCACCGAGGAGCACCACGCGGTCGGCGCGCACTTCAGTGTTGTAGCGATCCTTGCCTTCCTTGTCCGTCCACTTGCGCGTCTGCAGGCGGCCTTCGACGTAGATCTGCTTACCCTTCACGAGATACGAGTGGATCGACTCGGCGGTCTTGCCCCAGATGACGATGTCGTGCCACTGGGTGTCTTCCTTCTTGTTGCCGTCGCGGTCGTTGTACCGCTCCGTGGTGGCGATCCGGCACGACGCGACGGGCGTGCCGCCGGACGTATAGCGGAGCTCCGCATCCTTGCCGAGATTGCCGATCAGAATCGCTTTATTGACGCTACCCATGGTGTGTCTCCTCGCTGGTCTATGACGGGCGTGTGGTGTTGGGTGGTACGTGTGTAAGAGGCGTTATTTAATCCCTTCGAGTTGCTGTTTGGCAAGCGACGCAAACAGACTGTCGGGATATTTCTGGATCACGGTCTGGAAGTCGGCCTTCGCCTGATCCTTCATGTTCAGTTCGCGGTAGGACAGCCCGCGCTTGTAGTACGCATCGGGCAACCACTGCGCGGTCTTGTAGGTTTCGATGAACTCACGATACGCGTTGGCGGCTTCACGATACTTGCCCTGCGTGTAGTAGGCCTCACCGATGTTGAACTGGGCCTGATACGCATCGGGCGAATTCGGGAAAGTCCGGAGGAACCCCTGGAAACCCGCGATCGCGAGTTCGAGGCGGCCTGACGTGAAGTCCGCCCACGCTTTGGCGTACGTGTCTTTGGGGGACTGCACCATCGCCGGATTCACGCCAGCGGCTGGCGCGTTCGGATCGGCCGGCGTATCCCCGGCGGGGGGCGGCGCCTGCTGGGCGGCCATGGCCTGCACCACGCTGTTCTGCAGGTTCTGCACGGCGGTGCGCATCGTCTCGAGCTCGTGCGAGATCGTGGAGATGCGCACGTTTGTGTCGTCGCCCTTCTCGCGCAGGATCCGGATGCTGTCGTTGATCGCGTCGAGCTGCAGCTTCTGATCGGCGATCGTCTTGCGGTTCGCGTTGGCCTGATCGTCGAGGCGCGTGACGATGGTCTTCACGCTGTCGGCCAGGGTGTTGATGAGGAGCTTCAGCTGTTGGATCTGCTCCTGCTGCATCCGCTGTTCGGCGATGATCTGCTGTTCCACGCGGTTCTGCGCGAACGCGGCACCCGGGAACACGGCGAACACGCCGAGCAGACCGAGGACAAGAAGCGGTGACGTGCGACGCATGGCGGATCCTATTGCTTGGCGGTAATCACGAAGTGGGCGCGGCGGTTCTTCTTGTACGCCTCTTCGTTGTGGGCCGGATCGAACGGGAATTCCTTGCCGTAGCTCACCGTCTTGATGCGGTCGGCGGTGATGCCGAGTGAGACGAGGTAGTTCTTCGCCGAGAGCGCGCGCCGTTCGCCGAGCGCGAGGTTGTACTCGGCCGTGCCCTTTTCGTCGCAGTGGCCCTCGATGGTGATGGCCATCTTGGGGTATTTCTTCAGCAACTGCGCGTTGGCCACGAGCACCTGCTGGCCGGCCGCGTCGACCTCGTCGCTATCCAACGCGAAAAAGATCGGCTTGAGGAACTGTTCCTTGTTCAGCGTGTCGAGGTCCTTGGCCGTGACCTCATCAGTCGCCAGCGGCTGCACCGGTACGGGCGGGGGCTCGGGCGGTGTCGGGGGCGCCGGCGGGCGCGGCTGCGGCTGCGCGGGCGTGGGCGCCGGATCACTCACCACCGGCGGAGGCGGCGTGGGTGCGGCAACCGGCGGCTTCTTGCCGCCGCAAGCGAACGACACGGCAGCGATCGCCGTGACACACAACACGGTGAGGAATCGGGTGCGCAGCATCATCGGGTCCTTCTTAAGCATAGCGCCTACTTCAGGAAACCAGACCAGTTGGGGAAGCTATTCTCGCCGTCCTTCGTCAGGATCCGGACGTTCTTGCCGTCGATGTCGACCACGGCGATCTGGCTCTTGCCGCTGCCGCGCGTGGTGAAGAACATCACGTGCCGGCCGTTCGGGGAGAACGACGGGCTCTCGTTCGTGCCCTCACCGTTCGTGAGCCGACGCGCCTGTCGGGAGCTGAAGTCGTAGAACTCGATGTCGTGCCCCGGGCCCGTCTGCGTGGAATAGGCCAGCAGGAGACCGTTCGTGCCCGGCGCAAACGTCGGACGATCGCAGTGGGAGCAGCTGTTCTCGACGACCTGCACCTGGCCACCATCCGTGTTCATCGTGTAGATCTGCAGCGATCCCGACCGATCCGACGTGAACGCGATCAAGTTGCCCGACGGCGACCAGGTGGGGGCGCCGTCGTTCTTCGGATGATTGGTCAGACGCCGTTCGCCCGAGCCGTCACGGTTCACCACGTAGATGTCCATGGCCTGACCGTTCCGCGTGGAGCCGTACGCGATCTTTGTCCCGTCGGGCGAAAACCGCGGCAGATAGTTGTGCACGGTTTCCGACCCGTGAGCCGGCCGCGTGAAGCCGATCTGCCCGTAGAGGTTCTGCACCATGATGTCGGGGAAGCCGGTGAGATACGACATGTAGGCCAGACACGAGCCGTCCGGGCACCACGACGGCGAGATGTCGAGCGACCGGTGCGGCGTGACGCGCACCTGATTCGCACCGTCGTAATCCATGATGTAGATCTCTTTGGCCGCGCGCTCTTCGACCGTCTTGCCGATGCGCTCGCCGTCGCGCGTCGACGTGAACGCGATCTTCGTCGTCGCAATCCCGTCCACGCCGCGCATCGTCTTGTGCATGCCGTCCGAGAACATGTGCGCCACGCGACGCAGACCGCGCGCATCGGCGGAGAACGCCGAGCCGAACGCCTGGCGCTTCTCGCGCACGCTGATCACGCGCAGCTCGACGTCGTACTTGCCGCCGGCCGCCGCCTTCACGTTGCCGAGCGCGACGAAATCCGCGCCGAGCTGGGCCCACCGTTCATAGGGCAGGTCGTCGGCCGACTGCGCCGCCGGAATGCCCGTGTGGCTCGTGGCCGGCATGACGTCGAACTCGCGCTCGAACTTCAGGTCGGCATTCAGCACGGTGGTCAGGGTCCTCGACGCATCTTGCGTCGCCTGGTCCGCCGTGAGCACCACGAACGGCGGCACCGCGAGGTGCGGGCCGGCCTGGCCCTTGCCGATCATCATGACCGACAGCGACTGTTCCTGCGCCTGCGGCAGCGCGTAGTCCGCATCGCCGAAAGGCGGCGCCGGTGCGGGCGTGGCCGCCGACAGCCAGGCGGCGGTGCCCACGAGGGCGACGAGAGTGAGCGCGTGTTTGGTCGTCATCGTTGATAAGGGAAAGTCAGTGTGATGGTGAGTCGATTCGGGAGATAGGCTGCAGGTAACGGTGGCAGGTGGCCGTTGGCCGACTGCACCGACCGCATGGCCTCGAGGTCGAGCATGCCGTTGCCGCTGCGTGATTCCCAGGCGGTTTCCGTGATGCTGCCGTCCCGCAGCACGACGAAGCGGACCTTCACCACACCCACGGCCCCCATGTGCTCATTCCATGTGATGCGCTGGCGCAGGACATCGACCCAGTCGGGGCAGCAAAAGTCGGAATCAAGCGATGTCCCGCCTTGGCCACCCGTGCTCAGTCCGACGCCCAAGCCCTGTGCCGTGGTCGCTGCCACCGCGTTGCCCTGCGTGACCTGTGCGCCCGTCACCGGCTTGGTCACCGGCGCCGTCTGTGTCGGCGTCGACGATTCCTTCTTCGGCGGTGCTGGTTTCACGGGCGCCTTGGTCGGCTCGACCATCGCGTTCGATTTTTCCTGAACGGGGATGATCGGGTCCGGCCGCGTCTTGGGTGGCGCCACCTGATCGACCTTCTGACCACCCAGCGCCGTGAGGCCGGTCTTCTCGGGGCCGGTCGAACCCGCGCCGAGGCTGATGACCATCGGCTTGTCGACCTTGGCGGTGAACCACGCCGACGGCAGCAGGGCGAGCGTGGCGACCGCCAGCACGTGCACGACAAACGACACCGTGACCGGACGCCCCAAGGCATCCAGTTCCCGGGCTCTCGCCACGAGCACGTCGCTCACGTTCTCATGCATGGGACCGCACCTCTATTTCTCGGCTTTTGGCGGCTGTGTCGCCATACCCACTTGTTCGACGCCGCCGGCCTTGAGGGCGTCGGTGACCCGGATCATGTCGCCGTAGCGCACATCCGCGTCCGCCCGGAGGTAGACCGCCTTGGTGGAGGTGTTCTGCAGCGCCTGGCGCACCCGCTCGGGGAGGACCGACAGCGGCAGCATTTCTTCGCCGAGCTGCACCTGGCCATCCTTGCGGAAGTTCACGCCCACGGTGATGTAGACGGGTTCGGCGGTGATGGCGGTGGCACGGCGTGACTGCGGCAGGTTCACCGCAAAGCCCTGCGTCATCATCGGCGCCGCGACCATGAAGATCACGAGCAGCACCAGCATGACGTCCACGAGCGGGACGACGTTGATTTCCGCGAGGGCGGTGGACACACGCGGGCCCCGGCCTCGGCGGCCACGGCCCGTGCTCGAGGAAGCGGACGATTCGAGGCGCGGCATCGCGACCTCCTAGGTGAAGTTCCGCTCCGCGATGTTGAGGAACTCCATCGCGAAGTCGTCCATCGTGACGGTGAAGGCTTTCACCCGGCTCGTCAGCTCGTTGTAGAAGTAGACGGCGGGGATGGCGGCAAACAGGCCCATCGCCGTGGCAATCAGCGCCTCGGCGATGCCCGGCGCGACGACACCCAGGCTCGACGAGCCGGCGCCGGCGATGCCGATGAACGAGTTCATGATGCCGATGACGGTGCCGAACAGGCCGATATACGGCGTGATCGAGGCCGTGGTCGCGAGAAACGTGATCCGCTTCTCGAGACGTCCGACTTCGACCCCAGCCGCTCGCAGCAGGGCGCGGTCGAGGGCTTCCATGCTCTTCAGAGTAGGACGCACGGCCGGCGCGGCCGGCTTGGCCGGATCCGCCGCGGGTGTGGCGTTCTTCAGTTGCGCGTTGATCTCGGCGTAGCCGGCTTGAAAGAGACCGACGAGCGGACTTTCTCCGAGATTGCCGCACACGGCCTGCACTTCGGAAAAGCGGCTGCTCCGACGGAAGACATCCAGAAACGCCGTCGTGTGCGCCGATGCTTTGCGGAATTGCGCGAACTTCGCCGCCACCACACCCCACGAGATGGCAGAGAAGACGAGAAGAATGGCCAGCACCAGCTTCGCGAGAAGCGTGGCGTTCAGGACCAGATGAACCAGATCAATCGAAGGCTGTGGTTCCAAAATTCATCGTTTGGCGAAAGGGCGCCGCTGGGAACAGCGCGAATGCTTCGCAGAGTAACACGCGTGCGCGGACGACGCCAAAAGGTTTGATAGCATTCGACTTCCGGTCCACATGCTGCGTTATCTCCGCATCCGGCATCTTGCGGTTATCGATCAGCTCGAAATCGACTTCGAGCCGGGTCTCACCGTGCTCACCGGAGAAACCGGCGCCGGCAAATCCATGCTCGTCGAGGCGCTGGATCTGCTCGTCGGCGGCCGGGCCAGCGCCGATCTCGTCCGCACTGGAGAAGACACGGCGGCCGTGCAGGCGATCTTCGAAGGCGCCGGCGGACGCGAGACCATCGTGCGCCGCGAACTCTCATCACAGGGTCGGAGTCGCGCGTTCATTGACGACACGCTCGCGACGACGGCGGCCCTGAAGGAACTGGGCGCCGGGCTGCTCGATCTGCACGGGCAGCACGAGCATCAGGCGCTGCTCAATCCCGAGACCCACGGTCCGTTGCTCGACGACACGCTCGGCGCGTCTCCGCTTCTGCAGAAGGTTGCGGATGCGCATGCCACCTGGCGCGAGGCGCGGGCGGCGCTGGATCGCACGCAGCTCTCCGAACGCGAGAAGGCCGCGCGGTTGGACCTGATCGCCTTTCAACTCGGTGAGATCGACAAGGTCGGGCCGCTGGCCGGCGAAGACGAGCGGTTGGCCGACGAGCGGCAGGTGCTGGCCAATGCCGATCGGCTCAGCCGTCTCTCGACCGAGGCCTATGCGGCGCTCTATGAAAGTGATTCAGCCGCGCTGACGGCGCTCGGCGTGGTCTGGAAGCGTCTGGCCGACCTTGCGGAACTCGATCCGAAAGCGCGCCCCTATCTGGACCAGCGGGAAGAGGTGAAGTCGCGCCTCGAAGACCTGGCGTTCTTCCTGCGTGACTACGCCTCGGAACTGGACGCCTCGCCGAACCGGTTGCAGGACGTCGAAGACCGGTTGGCGGCGATCGAACGGCTGAAGCGCAAATACGGCCCCGGGCTCGCCGACGTGATCGAGCGGCGCGCCGCCCTGAAGGCTGAGCAGACCTCGCTCGGCGCCAGTGAGCAACAGGCCGCGGCGCTGGCCAAGCGGGCAGAGGCGGCGGCTCAGGCCTTCCTGTCTGCGGCTCGTGAACTCTCGGTGGTCCGGAGCAAGGGGGCCGCCGTCCTGGCGAAACGGATCGAAGGCGCGCTGGCCTCGCTGGCCATGCCGAAGTGCCGGGTCGACATCCGCGTGGTGGCCAGCGATCGCGACGATTCGGCCTGGTCCGCGCGCGGCATCGATCAGGTCGAGTTCTATCTCTCGCCGAACCCGGGCGAGGAATTGCGGCCGCTGGCCCGCATCGCGTCGGGCGGCGAACTCTCGCGCGTCATGCTCGCGCTCCACAACGTCACGGCCGCCGACGGCGACCCGAGCGACAGCGTCGTGCGGACCTTGGTCTTCGACGAGGTCGATGCCGGCATCGGTGGGGAAGCGGCCGACGCGGTTGGCGCGCAATTGCAGGCGCTGGCCAGTCGATGCCAAGTCCTTTGCATTACACACCTGCCGCAGATCGCCGCCCGCGGTGATGCCCATTTCGTGATCGACAAGCAGGTCAAAGCGGGCCGGACCATGACCACCGTGACGCGGCTCGACGTCTCTGGACGGGAGCAGGAATTGGCGCGGATGATTGCCGGCGCGGCGATCTCGCCAACCGTCGTCGCCTCCGCACGGGAGATGCTGGCCACGCGCCAGAGAAGCGAAATTAAGGCAAAAGGCGAAAGCGAAAGTCGATCCAAAGCGAAAGCGAAGGCCCCGCGTGGCGCGTAAGTTCGTGGTCGAAACCTTCGGTTGTCAGATGAACTACCACGACTCCGAACGCATCACCGGGTTGCTCGAAGCCGACGGCTACACGCCCGGTACGGACGTGGCCGACGCCGATCTCGTCGTCCTCAACACCTGCAGCGTTCGCGAGAAGGCGGTCGCTAAGTTGCGCTCTCGCCTCGGTGAGATTCGCGACGATGCACGCGAGCGTGGCGTGGCCCCGCCGATGATTGCCGTGAGCGGCTGCGTGGCGCAGCAGGAGGGCGACAAGCTCCTCGCAGGCGGTTCCTCGATCGACGTCGTCATCGGCACGCAAGCGGTGAAGCAGTTGCCGCGCGTGATTGAAGAGGCCCGCGAGCACCGCAAGCCGCGCGTGGATATCAATCCCTACGAAGACGTCTCGTTTCCGTTGGGGGTCGCGCGCGGCGCCGACCCGGTGCGTGCGTGGGTCACGATCATTGAAGGCTGCAACGAGTTCTGCGCGTTCTGCGTGGTGCCGTACACCCGCGGGCACGAGCGGATGCGTCCGGTCGCCGACATCCTCGCCGAGGTGCGTCGCGCGGCAGAGACCGGGCATCCGGAAGTGCAGTTGCTCGGCCAGATCGTGAATCACTACCAGGCGCCGGACGAGGCCTGCGACTTCGCCGAACTGCTCGCGCGGGTGAGTGAGGTCGATGGCATCGAGCGCATTCGATTCGCGAGTCCGCATCCGCGGCACGTCACGCCGAGGCTCATCGCCGCGATCCGGGATCTGCCGAAGGTCGCCAAGCACTTGCACCTGCCTGTGCAGTCCGGCTCGAATACGGTCCTCAAGGCCATGCGCCGCCGCTATACCCGCGAGGAATATCTCGATGGGATCGCGGCACTTCGTGAGGCTGTGCCGTCGATCGCACTCTCGACCGACATGATCGTGGGGTTCCCGGGCGAGACCGACGAGGACTTCGAGCTCACGATGGATCTCGTGCGCCGCGCCCAATACCACTCGATGTTCTCATTCAAATACTCACCGCGTCCCAACACGCTTGCCATCAAGCGCATGCCCGACGATGTGCCGGAGGGGGAGAAGACGCGGCGGATCATGGCGCTGCAGGATCTCCAGAAGGACATCCAGGGGCAGCTCTACACGGCGATGGTGGGCCAGATCGAATTGGTGCTCGTCGATGCGGAATCCAAGCGCCGGGAATGGGAACTTCAGGGGCGCACATCTGGCAACACCATCGTAAACTTCGCGGGAGACAGCCGCCTGGTGGGAAGGATCGTGCCCGTGCGAATCACGTCGGCCACGCCCAACAGCCTGCGCGGTGAGGTGGTGCGTGATGCTGATTGAGATGGCGATCAAAGGCCTGATGATGGATCCGATCACGAACCTTCCGATCGTGATCCTGAAAGATCCCGATGGCGATCGCGTGCTGCCGATCTGGGTTGGCGCTGTCGAGGCCAACGCCGTCGCGCTTCAGATCGAAAACGTCGTCCCGCCGCGCCCTCTGACGCATGACTTGGTGAAGAGCATCATCACCGAGCTTGGGGCCGAGCTGATCCGAGTGGTCATCCACGATCTGAAAGAGAGTACGTTCTACGCGTATCTTGAGCTCCGCCGGAACGGGGAGTTGATCCGGATCGACGTGCGCCCATCCGATGCGCTGGCCCTGGCGCTCCGCGCCAAAGCGCCCGTGTTGGTGCATCCGCGGGTGCTCGAGCGAGCCTCGTCGACCGACGTTCATGCCGAAGATGCGGATCAGGAACGGCTTCAGCGGTGGCTGGAAAGCCTTGATCCAGAGGATCTGGGCTACAAGATGTAGCCGTTTTCTTGACACTTCAGAACGGCATCCCTAGAATGCCAGCAAGGCTGACGTGATCATCTCAATCGCCAATCAAAAGGGCGGCGTCGGCAAGACGACAACCGCGATCAACCTCTCCGCTGCACTTGCGCTCCGCGGCAAGCGCACACTCCTGATCGACCTCGATCCACAAGCCAACAGCACGATGTCGTACCTCGACGTGACGTCGCTGACGCACTCGGTGTACGACGCGGTGCTCGATCCGAAGATCGTCTTCAGCGAGATCATTCGGCCGACGGCCCAGCCGAACCTCTGGGTGGCGCCGTCGAAGATTGCCTTGGCCAAGCTCGAAGGTCGTCTGGTAGGGGAGCTCGACGCGCATTTCAAGCTCAAGGACCGCATTGCTTCCGTCAAGGCCGACTATGACGCCATCGTCATTGACTGCCCGCCGGCGCTGGGGTTGTTGACCGTGAATGCGCTGGTCGCCTCGACGCACTTGCTGATTCCGATTCAATCCTCATACTTCGCCTTGGAGGGCACCGACGATCTGCTCGAGACGATCGAAAAGGTGCGGTCGAGGGCGAATCCCGACCTGCAAATCCTGGGGGTCGTGATCACGATGCACGACAAGCGGACCGCGCTTGCGCGTGACATCCGGTCGCAGATCGACAAGGTCTTCGGCAAGAAGGTCTTCAAGACGGTCATCACAAAGAGTGTGCGCCTCGAGGAAAGCCCGGCGTACAAGGAGTCGATCTTCGCGTTTGCGCCAGACTCATCCGGCGCCACCGAGTACTACCGGCTCTGCGAGGAGGTTATTGATCGTGTCTAAACGCGGACTGCCGAGCACGTTGAAGATGCGCCACGACGAGCACTACGTCGATGCGCTGTCAGCCCAGGGAGCGCCCATCGGGCGTTTGGTGCCGATCGAGCAAGTGGATCCGAATCCTGATCAGCCTCGCCAGATGATGGGCGATCTGTCGGAGTTGATGGCCTCGATCGCCGAAAAGGGCGTCATCGAGCCGCTCATCGTCCGCCAGCGTGGTGGCCGGTATCAGATCATCGCCGGCGAACGGCGCTATCAGGCGTCCGTCCGGGTTGGCCTGCGCGAAGTTCCGGTGGTCATCCGTGAGGTCGATGACAACGAGATCATCGAGGTCGCCCTTGTCGAGAACATCCAGCGCAAGGACCTCAGCCCGTTTGAAGAAGCTGAGGCGCTGAAGAGCCTGGCGGATCGGTGCGGCTATACCCATGAAGACATGGCGCGCCGGCTGGGCAAGTCGCGCACGAGCATCACGGAGTCTCTGGCGCTGGCTGCGATGCCTGAGGAGGTTCGCAAGCTTTGTCGGCTGGCCGACATTTCTTCTAAGTCGTTGCTATTGCAGATAGTTAGGCAAAGCAATACTCAGAAAATGATCGACTTCATCGAGAAGCTGACCAAGGACGGTGCGGCCAACGTGACGCGTGAAAAGGCGCGTCGGGTGGCGGCAGTTCCGAAGCCTGGCCGCCCGAAGGCGTTCGTGTTTCAGTATCGTCCGCCGGCCAAGACCTTCCAGCTCAACCTGAAGTTCAAGCGACCGGACGTGGACAAGTCCGAAGTGATTGCTGCGCTCGAAGGCATCATCGCCGAGCTTCGCGAGGCCAAGGACTAGTCGACCATTGGCGTGGGTGGAAGTCTGGCGCCGCAGAGATGCGGCGCCTTTTCTTTTTGATCGCATCTTCTGCGACCACGTTTGTGGGCGCGTCGACGCGTCCACGCGTCGGCGGGTGACGTCCGAAGAGGTGGGCCAGCAGTGCTTTCAGTTATAAGTGGCGAACGCGATTTGGCGGGCATCTGGGCGCTACCTTGAAGCCAATAACGCTTATTAGTTTACATAACATATATTATCAGACGTTACCGGTATGCGATCTGAAATCACCCTGTGGATGTTTTGTGGGGGCCGAATCTGGCGATCTGCTATCGTGGCTCTGCCCGAGATGAAGACGCTCGACCGCTACGTCATTCGCGAGACGATCCTGCCGTTTTGCCTGGCACTGGCGGTGCTGACGTTCCTCTTTGCCGTGCAGCCGATGATGCTGCAGGCCCAGAACCTGCTGACCAAGGGCGCACCGGTCGGCACCGTCGTCTACCTGCTGATCAACCTGTTGCCCCAAGCCCTCGGCATCACGCTGCCGATGGCGTTCCTGATCGGAATCCTGATTGCCCTCGGACGGCTGTCGGCGGACCGCGAGGCCGTGGCGCTCCTCGCATGCGGTGTGAGCCTGTGGCGGATGTTACGCCCGGCCCTCATCATGGCCACGGCGGTGGCGCTGGCCACCCTCTACGTGATGATCGAGGCCATTCCGGCCGGCAACAAGACGTTCATTCGGGTCACCGGCCAGTTGCTGGTTCAGAAAGCCGCGTCCGAGGTGAAGCCGGGCGTTTTCTATCAAGGGTTTCCCGGCAAGGTCATCTACGTCTCGGCCGCCCGCCCGGACGGCATGTGGGAAAAGGTCCTGCTGGCCACCACATCCAACGCCGGTTTGCCGACCTTGGTCCTGGCCGACGAGGGCCGCCTGATCATCGACAAGGAGCAAAGCCGGGTCGAGATCCTGTTGCAGGGCCACATCAGCAAACGGTCGCCGGCGCGCGAAGCGGGCGTGTACGACGCCGCGGATCTGCCGAGCAGCACCGAGCGCTACCAGATCGATCCGGCCGAGGTCTTTCCGAAAGTCCAGATCATCCCCGGCATCCATGAGATGACGATTGCCGAGCTGAAGGCCGAACAGGCTGACGAGATCAAGCGCGGCGATTCCACGCATCCGACCGTCATTGCGATTCACCAGAAGTTCTCGTTCCCGGTGGCGTGCCTGGTGATGGGCCTCCTGGGCGTGGCCGTCGGTATCCACACCCGCAAGGACGGCAAGTTCGCGAGTTTCGCCCTCGGCCTGGCGCTGATCTTTGTCTATTACGGGCTGATGCAGATCTTCGAGTCGCTGGCGAAGGGGCTGTATTTCCCGGCGTATCTGGCGCGGTGGGTGCCGAACCTGGTGCTGGGGCCCGGCGCGCTGGCGATGATCTGGTGGCGCTCCGCCAACGCCGAGCGCTCGGTCGGCCTGAAGCTGCCGGCGAGCGTGTCGGCGTGGTTCGCCCGGTTCACGCCCGAAGGGCAGGCGCAGGCCGCGCAGGGGAAGAAGCCCGTCGTGGTCGTGAAGATCGCCGACGTCGGACTTCCCCGTCCCAAGCTGCTCGATCTCTACGTGATGCGGCAGTACCTTTCGGTGGTGTCGCTGGCGTTCGTCGGCCTGCTGGGGCTCTTCTACATCGGCACGATCGTCGACCTCTCGGACAAGCTCTTCAAGTCGAATGCGACGACCGGGATGCTGCTCGATTTCCTGTGGTACTCGACGCCGCAGTATGTCTACTACCTGATTCCGATCGCGATTCTCGTGGCGGTGCTCGTCACGATCGGCACGCTCAGCAAGACCACCGAACTCACGGTGATGCGGGCCTGCGGCATCAGCCTGTACCGGCTGGCCGGCCCGTTGCTCGTGTTCGCCGCGCTCTGGAGCGGCGTCTTGTTCGGCCTCGAGGAATACGTGATGGCCGACGCCAACAAGAAGGCCATGGTGCTCGATGGCCAGTTCCGCGGCAAGGCACCGGAAACCGTCGACCTGACGAAGCACCACTGGATGGTCGGCACCGACGGGCGTTATTACTACTACGAGAACTATGCGCCCAAACAGCGCGTGTTTCTTAAGCTGTCGGTCTACGAGGTGTCGAAAGACGGGTTCCAGGTGGAGCGCCACACCTACGTGGACCGCGCGCAGTTGACGCGTGCCGGCTGGACCGGTGGGCCGGGCTGGACGCAGACGTTCGAGCGCACGGGGACGAAGCGCGAGACCTTCAAACGGCGGTCCCTGAAGCTGGATTCCGCGAAGTACTTCGAAACCGATCAATCTGAAGCGCAGTCGATGACGGTCGGCCAGTTGCAGCAGTACATCCGCGACCTCAAGGCCAATGACCTCAACGTCGTCACGTATCAGATGGACCTGCAACGCAAGATCGCCGCGCCCCTGATGACGCTCGTGATGACGTTGATTGCGTTGCCGCTCGGGGTCACCACCGGCAAACGGGGCGCGCTCTACGGCATTGGTCTCGCTATCGCGCTGAGCTTCGCGTATCAGATTGCGTTTACGGCCTTCGGCTTCCTCGGTGCCGCGGAGCTACTGCCGGCCACCCTGGCGGCCTGGGCGCCCAACCTGTTGTTCCTCGCGGGGGCCTCGTATCTCCTGCTGACCGTTCGGACCTGACACCGGTTCGCTGCGGAGCAACTGCACCTCTGACAGGTGCACCACGCCACCACGCCCCGGCGGCGTGTGCAGCGTATCGACCACGAGCAACAGCGCTTTGATCTTGGCCACCAACGGCCGTCGCGTGGCACTGAACCCTTGCGGCGTCAGCTCCGACATGCGCACGACGACATGGCGCGGCGTGGCGTCGAGATAGATCGAGCGGCCCCAACGCTGGTCGCCGGCGCCGGGCATCCTGAATTGCACCCACATCCGCATCGGGGCGTCGGCGCTCGCAGTGAATTCGATGCGGTCGAACGTGTCGGCGCCGTCCTGCACGGGATGCGCCGCCGCCGAGAACTCCGTCGCGGGTTGAGACGTGCCCAACTGCCAGTGCCACTCCACGGCATCGGGCGTCGCGCCAGCGGCGAGCGTGCCGTTCGAGGCGGCGCTATGTTCGCTCGCCCACGCGCCGCCGTACGGAAGCGCCACGGTATCGGCGGTCTTCTGTAACGCCGCGGGCGGGGGCGCCGGCCTCGCGGGCGTGGGCGCATTCGTCGCATCGCCCGGGGGATCCACGTACACCGGGTTCGTGACGATCCACGGCACGCGATGATCGCCAAGCCACGCCTCGAGCCGATACGCGCCCGGCTCGGCCGCGCCGGGCACGTCCACGATGCCCTGCCCTTCGGCGACGACGCGATCGTTGTGGCGAATGACGAGGCGAGCCTGACTGGCGCCAGGGACCGAGGCGCGCACATGCACGTCACCAGACGACGTGTCCACACGCGTCAGGTGGTCGCCGATACCCGCGCGATGGGTGTTGTCGCTGGCGGTCAACTCGGGCGTCACGACCGAGCCGATGCCGGTCACGACGCTGAAGGTGCGACCCGAGCGGAGGGCGCCGAGTACGGCATCGGCATCGCGGGCCGCGTCGCCGGACACGCCCTCGTTCAACTGGACCACCTGCGCGAGGCTCTTGAAGATTGCGGTGTACAGGCCGGCGATCGGGCCGTGTGCATCCGCGCCGCTCACCCCGACGAGCGTGCGCCGCCGCAATGCCGTGTCCCACCGCCGCATCGATGCGGCCGGCCGCTCGAGAAAGGTCGTGAACGTTTCGGCCGGCCTGACCGGCAAATGCAGCACCGCGTTCAACAGGCGCGGCCAGGACTCGTCGCGGCGCTCGCTGTCGGCGTTGAGCCATTCGATTCCGTCGGCGTTCAGCAGATCGGCGGCATTCGCTGGTCCGCCCGGACCATTCGGTCCGCCGCCACGACCACCCCCGCCCGCGACACGCCAGCGCAGTTCCGGCCGCGGAGAATCCGGATGCGCCACGATCGCCATTCCGCCGAGCCGATGCACGTCGTCGATGACGTCGCGTGCGTCGCCAGCGAGCCGGTACGGCGCTGCGCCGTTCAGGCCGAGCGCGACGATGTGACCTTCGACGGCGCTGATCTCGACGGCGTCGATGAGCAGCACGCCGTCGACGTAGCGTGGCGGATCCGGCACGCGGGTGGCATCACCGTGATCGGTGAGGATGGCAAAGCGCAGCCCGGCGCGGGCGGCCGCCGCCGCCACCGCGTCGGGGGAAATCTTGCCGTCGGAGCGTGTGGTGTGAATGTGGTACGCCCCGGCGATGGTCGTCGGTGGCGGCGCAGGAAATGTGAGGTGGCGCGGCGGGAGCGTCACACCGACGTACGCAGCAACGGCGGCCAGCACGGCCGCCGCTGTGTGAATTGCTCGCCGCATCGAGGCCAACGGTACCATGCCTACGACCGCGGATGAAAGCGGTCGTAGACGCTGCGCAGCCGGGCCTCGAGGACGTGCGTGTAGATCTGGGTGGTCGAGAGATTGGCGTGCCCGAGCATGGCCTGAATCGCACGCAGATCCGCGCCGCGGTCGAGCAAGTGCGTGGCAAAGGAGTGGCGCAGCACGTGCGGACTCAGCGGACTGCGGATGCCCGCCTTGCGGCCGTAGGCCTTGAGTCCTTTCCAGAACCCGACGCGTGAGAGGCGCTGGCCGCGCGCGTTCAGGAACAGCCACGGCACGTCGCGCTTCTTCACGAGCGCGGGCCGGCCGGTGGTGAGATAGGCCGAGACCCAGCGCGTGGCTTCGTCGCCGATCGGCACGATCCGCTCCTTACTGCCCTTGCCCATCGTCTTGAGAAAGCCTTCCTGCACGCGGACGTCCGACACCCGCAGCCCCACCAGTTCGGACACGCGTACGCCGGTGGCATAGAGCAATTCGATGAGCGCCTTGTCGCGCAGGCCGCGGGGGTGCGTCGGGTCGGGCGCGGCCAGCAACGCTTCGACGTCATCCACGGTGAGGAACTTCGGGAGTGCACGAAAGGTGCGTGGGCTGCGCAAATCCTCGGCCGGATTGGCCGCGATCGTGCCGTTGAGGCGGAGGAATTTGTAGAACCCGCGTGCGCCGGCGATGATCCGCGCGGTGGATGTGGGCGACAACCCGGACGTCATGAGCGACCGCACGAACGCTTCGAGATCCGCGAGCGTCAGGCTCTCGACCCGCGTCTTCCGCGAGTCGGCGAATGCGGCCAGGCGCGCGAGGTCTCGGCTGTAGGCCTCGAGCGAGTTCGGCGCGAGTCGCCGAGCCACTTCGAGGTGCCGGAGATACGTGTCGATCACGCGCCCATGATAACGTTACGCTTCTGCCATGGCGTATCAGTCGAAGTGGCAATCGCTGCCCACCGAGGCCATTAACGAGGCCTCGCTCGCCATCGACAAGATGTCGTCCCTCGACATCGTCGATCTCGTCGTCAACGAAGACCGTAAAGTGGTCGCCGCCGTCGCCAAAGAACGCGAGCGCATCGCGCATGGCGTCGAGATCATCGCGGGCGCCCTCAAGAAGAAGGGCCGGCTCTTTCTCGTCGGCGCGGGCACGAGCGGTCGCCTCGGCATCGTCGAAGCGGCTGAGATGCCGCCGACGTTCGGCACACCGCCGGAACTCGTGCAGGGCATCATGGCCGGCGGCCAGGATGCTGTCTTTAAGGCCAAAGAAGGCGTCGAAGACAACTACGAAGAAGGCACGCGCGCGGTCGCGCGGCTGCGCGTCAACAAGCGCGACGTGATCGTCGGCGTGAGCGCCAGCGGCATCACGCAGTTCGTGCGCGGTGCGCTGACGGGCGGCCGCAAGGTCGGAGCCCGCATCATCTTTGTCACCTGCTGGCCGGGCGCCGATCTGCAGAACTATGTCGATTTGATCATCGCGCCGTCGGTCGGTCCCGAAGTGATCGCCGGTTCGACGCGTCTCAAGGCCGGAACGGCCACCAAGATGGTCCTGAACATGCTCACCACGATCTCGATGGTGCGCATCGGCAAGACCTACGGCAACCTCATGGTGGACGTCCGCACGGGATCCGAGAAGCTCAAGGATCGCGCGAAGCGCATCGTGATGGTTGTCACGGGCATCGACGACGTGGCGGCCGCCGAGTTGCTGAAGAAGTCGAAGTGGAACGTGAAGGTCGCGATCGTGATGCAAAAGGCCGGGTTGTCGGCGACGGCCGCGACCAAGCGCCTCCGTCAGTCGAACGACCTCGTGCGCGAAGCGATCGGCGAAGACATCGAGCCGCGGCTGCGCGCCTTGCTCGCCGGCAACCTGCCCACGAAGAAGTAGCGCTGCCCTACCGCAACCCGGACGCCGCCGCGCGGTCCAGCACTACGACTGCGCGCGGATGCACCTGCAGCAGCGATGCCGGCACCATCGTCGTCACTGGCCCCCGGAGCGCCCGTTTCACAATGGCCGCTTTGCCCTCGCCGGTGGCGAGCAACACCACGTGCCGCGCCGAGAGAATCGTTCCGACACCCATCGAAATGGCGCGGCGCGGCACACGCGCCGTGACGCCGCCGAACGCGCCCGCGTTCGAGGCGCGCGACGGCGAAGTCAGCGTGACCACATTCGTTCCGGACGGGAGGGTTTTCGCCGGTTCGTTGAATCCGATGTGACCGTTCGCACCGATGCCCAGCACCGCGACGTCCAGGCCGCCGGCCGCCGCGATGAGCGCGTCGTAGCGTGCGGCTTCGGCGCCGGGCTGTTTCGCCATGCCGTCCGGCAGATGCACGCGATCCGCACGGAGGTTGACGTGCGCAAACAGATGCCGCGCCATGAAGGCGTGATAGCTGCCCGGATGCGTGTGATCGATGCCGACGAACTCGTCGAGGTTGAAGGTCGTCGCGCGCGAGAAATCCGCGCGGCCTTGCCGGTGCAGGCGCACGAGGTGGCGGTACATGTCGACCGGCGTGCGGCCGGTCGGCAGGCCCATCACGAGCGCCGGATCTTCTTCGAGGCAATCGGCCAGAAACTGCGCCACCGCTTCAGCGGCCGCGCGCGGCGTGGTGTGAATCACAGTCTGAATCAATGGGTCGTATCCAAATAGACAGGCACGCGCACCTCGCCGTGCAGGAGCGCGGTGGCGAGGTGACGTGCGCCGGTGGCCGGCTCCACGGTCAACAGGGCGGGCGCAGCCGCCGGCAGAATCGCGTGCAATCGTTCGAGGACGAGCCGGCGCACGCGCGGCACTTCACGGAAGATGCCGCCCGCCAGCGGCACAGGAATCGATGTGTCGGTCAGCGCCAGACGGCGAGCGACCGAGGCGACAGCCGAGGCCAGTTCTTCGACACCGGCGTCGACGATGCGGATCGCGACGGCGTCGCCCTCATCGGCGACGGCCGCCACGAGCGGCGCAATGGCGGCCACCACTTTCGGCTTCATGCCGCCTTCATAGATCGGCTGCACCAAATCTTGGGGGCGGGCGACATTGAAATGCGCAATCACGCGCTCAGCCAGTGCGGTGGGCTCGCCGCGTTGATCGGCGGCGCGCAGCACCGCGCGCAGGGCCTGCCGGCCCAGCCAGAACCCGGAGCCTTCATCCCCGAGGACGTTGCCCCATCCACCGGCGCGCGCGGCGTGACCATGGGCATCGCGCCCGTACGCAATGGATCCGGTGCCGGCGATGAGGACGATGCCCTCGCGATTCGGTGCGCCGGCTTCGAGCGCGATCAACGCGTCGTTCACGATGAGCGCGCGCGAGCCGCGGCAGAGGCGGTGCAGCATCGCGCGCATGACTTTGGCGTCGTTGGGCCGGTCGACACCGGCCATGCCCACGCAGATCGACGCCGGCGTGCCGGGCAGGTCCGCGAGGGCCTCGTTCATGACGTCGTGCAAGACCTTCTCGACCTGGAGCTCGCCGGCGCTCTGCAGATTGGCGCCGGGCCCACGGGCTTCGCCCACCACCCGCCCCTCGGCATCGCCGATCTGGCAGACGGTCTTGGAACCCCCGGCATCGATGCCGACGATCAGCATGTTCTTCAGGGTATCAGACGCCGGAACTCC
>CAYFLU010000018.1:0-29209 GCA_964343975.1 uncultured Solibacteraceae bacterium | reverse complement strand
GCACTCGGCATCACGGTGCCGGCCGGCACGCGCGCGCTCATCGCCGAACTCAAAGGCGTGGGCCGCGACTTCCCGCTCTCGATCGAAAAGCTCTGCCCCGTGCTCTCGTACTACGTCGTCGCCGACTGGCGTGAGGGCTGCGAGCGCTGCAAGGAAATCCTGCGCTACGGCGGCATGGGGCACACGATGTCGATCCACTCGCAGAACGAGGCGGTGATCCTCGAGTTCGGTCTGAAGAAGCCGGCGTTCCGCATCTGCGTGAACACGCCGACCACGCACGGCTCGATCGGGCTCACGACCGGCATGGATCCGGCGCTCACCCTCGGATGCGGCGGCTACGGCGGCAACATCACGAGCGACAACATCACCCCGCGCCATCTCCTGAACGTGAAGCGGCTCGCCTGGGAAGTGCGGCCGGCCGCAAGCCTGCGGGCGGCGAGCGCCGCGCCGTCGTCCGCTCCGGCCGTGCCGGCGCCTGCGGCGTCTTCTGCGCCAGCCGCCCTGCCGAAAGTCGACCGCGGCCCTGCGCCGCAGGGACTCGAGGCTGGGGCCCTCACCAGCTCGATCGAAGCGCTCACCGGCACGCGCGTGATCGCGCCACCGCCGGCCGCCAACCAATCCGTGGCGAGTTTCGTCTGTGAAGAAGACGTGCGACAGGCGATCAAGCTCAGCCGGACGATCACCATCAACGATCGGACGATCATCACGCCACTGGCCCGCGATGCGGGCGAGGCGGCCAAGGTGTTTGTTCGGGAGGGATGGCGTGCGTAAGTGGTCTTTCATGACGGCGACGCTCTCGGTCGCCGTGACGATGGCGTGCGGTGGACCGAAGCCGGCGCCCGTGTTGCCGACGCCGCCTCCCCCGCCGGTCGTGACCGAGGCGCCGAAGCCCGTGACGCCCGCGCCGGTTGCGCCAGCACCGCAGGACCCAGTTGCCGCGACGATTGCGGCCGCGGAACAGCACTTTGAAACGGGCGTCAGCGAATTGAAGGCTGGACGCCTCACGCGCGCGCGCGCCGAGTTCGATCGCGCGGTGGGCATCCTCATTGAATTCCCCGGCGGCGCCAAAGCCGAGCCGCGACTCCGCGCGGAGTACGACCAGTTGCTCAACCGCATCGCGGCGCTCGAGGCCGCCGCGCTGCGCCAGGGCGACGGCTTCTCGGAGACGCGGTCGGAAGGCGCCGTGATCGACGACCTCCTGGCCGTGGCCACGTTCCCGCGCGCCACCGCCCGCACGCAGACGGTGGTCGCGGAAGAACTCGAAGCGGCCGCCTACGACCTGCCGATCGTCTCCAACGACAAGGTGCTCTCGTACGTCGAGCTCTTCCAGGGCAATCTGCGCGGCTTTCTCGAGAAGACGCTCGCGCGTGGCAGCCGCTATCTCCCGCGCATTCGCGAAGTGTTCCAGCAAGAAGGCGTGCCGCTCGATCTGGCGTACGTGCCGATTGTGGAAAGCGCGTATCTCACGCAGGCCCTCTCCAAGGCGCGCGCGAAAGGCATGTGGCAGTTCCAGCTGCCGACCGCGAAGGACTACGGACTGCAGTACAACTGGTTCGTCGATGAACGGTCCGACTTCGAGAAGTCCACCGTGGCGGCGGCCCGGCACTTCAAGATGCTGGCCAACATGTTCGACGGCGACTGGAACCTCGCGCTCGCGAGCTACAACGTCGGCCAGGGCTTCGTGCAGCAGGCAGTGAAGCGCGCGAAGACGTCCGACTACTGGCAGCTGAGCGCGTCGACGAAGTTCCTGCCGCGCGATACGCGCGAATACGTGCCGATGATCTGGGCGGCGATCATCATCGCGAAGAATCCGCAGCAGTTCGGGTTCGACATCGAGGCTCAGCCCCCCTTCGCGTACGACGTCGTCACCGTGCCCGACGCGATCAACCTCGCGACGGTGGCCGAGTGGCTCGACACGACGGTGGACACGCTCAAGGATCTGAATCCGGCGCTGCGTCGCAACACGACGCCGATGGGCGAATACCCCCTGCGCGTGCCCGTGGGGACGAAGGCGACGCTCGAAGAAAAGCTCGCGGCGGCGGATCCGTCGACGTTTGCGACGTTCATTCGCCACACGGTGAAGTCGGGCGAAACGCTGGCGTCGATCGCGAACCGCTACAAGATCACGCGCGCCAATCTGGCGGACGCCAATGGATTGAAGGCCACGGCGAAGTTGCAGCCCGGCCAGTCGCTGCTCGTGCCGGGCGCGGCGGCGGCTGCGGTGACGTCGGTGCCGTCGAAGCCGGCCACGGCTCCGAAGCCTGCGGCGCCGGCCACGGGCACCGCAAAGACCGACGCCGCCAAACCGAAGGCGCCCGCCGCGACGCCCGGTACGCCGGTGACGTACAAGGTGAAGTCGGGCGACACGCTCTCCGGCATCGCGAAGCAGTTCTCGGTGACGGTCGATCAGATCAAACGCTGGAACAACCTCAGCGGCAACGCGCTCAGCGTCGGCAAGCAGCTCAAGATTTACCGCTGAGCACGACTCGACATCTTTCAATTCCTGACAGGTTCAACACCGCCCTCGCCTGAGCGGGCTTGGCTCGGGCTTTGCTCTGTCTGGCCGCATGCTGGCGAGATTGCAGACCGCGGCCGTGTGTGGCGTCGAGGCGATTCCGGTGTCCGTGGAAGTCGACGTGTCGGGTGGTTTGCCGGGCATGACGATGGTGGGATTGCCGGATGCGAGCGTGCGGGAAAGTCGCGAGCGCGTGCGCAGCGCGATTCGCAATTCCGGCTTCCCGATGCCGAACGGGCACATCACGGTGAGCCTCGCGCCGGCTGACGTGCGTAAGGTGGGCGCGGCGTTCGATCTGCCGATTGCGCTCGGCGTGCTCGCGGCGAGTGGTGCGCTCCCGCATCGTGGTCGCGGCGACCGACGCGAGGGGCCGCTCGTGGCGGGTGGCGTCTCGCTCGATGGCGGCGTGCCGGCGATGCGTGGCGTGTTGCCCATCGCGGCGGCCGCCCAGCGCGCGCAACCGCCCGCGCTGCTCTTTCCCCACGCGAATCTCGCGGAAGCCGCGATCGTGAGCGAGGTCGCGCTCTATCCCGTGAAATCGCTCTTCGACGCCGCGCAGATCTACTGCGCGGAACAGCCGGTCGCCGCTTCGCGGCCCGCCGTGGCTGACGACACGGCGCTGCCGGTGACTGACGATCTCGCGGACGTCGCCGGACAACTCCTCGCGCGCCGCGCGCTCGAGATCGCCGCGGCCGGCGGCCATCACTTGTTGTTGAGCGGCCCACCGGGCGCTGGCAAGACGATGCTCGCGCGGCGGTTGCCGGGGGTGTTGCCCCCGCTCACGGAAGACGAGGCGCTGACGGTGACGACGATCCACTCGGTGGCCGGCACGTTACCCGCCGGTGCGGGACTGCTGCGCGTGCGTCCGTTTCGCGCGCCGCATCACACGGCGTCGGACATTGCCTTGGTCGGCGGCGGCACGAACCCGCGGCCGGGCGAGCTCAGCCTTGCGCATCACGGCGTGCTCTTTCTCGACGAGTTGCCGGAGTTTGCGCGGCGGGTGCTCGACACGCTGCGGCAGCCGCTCGAACTCGGCACGATCACGATCGCGCGCGCGGCCCGCACGGTCACGTTTCCCGCGCGCGTGATGCTTGTGGGTGCGATGAATCCCTGTCCCTGCGGCTACGCCGGCGATCCGCGGCGGCCTTGTCGATGTTCACCGATTGCGGTCGAACGCTATCAGTCGCGGCTCTCGGGGCCGCTGCGCGACCGGTTCGATCTCACGGTCGAGGTGCGCGCGGTGCCGTGGCGGGAGCTGCGCGGCGCGGCCACCGCGGAGTCGTCGGCCGTGGTGCGGGCGCGGGTCGTTGCTGCGCGCGCGATTCAGCGCGCACGCGCCGGCGTGCTCAACGCGGCCCTCGAGGGACCGGCGCTGCGTGCGGCGTGCCGTCTCGACGCGGCCGGCGAGCGGCTGCTCAGTCTCGCCATGAGCCGGCAGTTGCTCACTGCGCGCGGGGCGAGCCGGCTGTTGCGCGTGGCGCGGACGATCGCGGATCTCGCCGGCCGCGCGGAGATCGCGGCCGCAGACGTGGCCGAGGCGCTGCCGTTCCGGGCCGAGACGGGGCGCGAGTCGGGTGTGGCGCAAATGGAGAAATGGACATAAAATTATGGACATGGCGATCGTTGGGAAACATCCGGAGTGGGTGGCGGCCGCGGAATTCAAAGCCCGGTGCCTGGAACTCGTCGCGCACGTGCACGACGCGCATGCGGAATACACGGTGACCCGGCACGGCCGGCCCGTGGCCAAGCTGGTGCCGGTCGCCGCCGTGGCGTCGGGCGGATTCTTCGGCTCGATGGCCGGCACCGTGCGGCATTTCGAGACCCCGCTCGCGCCGCTCGCCGACGCGTGGGAGGCCGATCCGCTGGTGTCGGCATCCGCGCCCCCGTACACGGGGGCGACCTCCTCAAAGGCGCGCACGTGATGTTGCTCGATACGCACGTGTGGGTCTGGGCCGCCGCCGGAGAGACCGAGCGCATCGGCCCCAAGACCCGGCGTCACCTCGACAAGGCCGGCGCGAGCGGCGGGCTGATGGTGTCGACCGCCTCGGCCTTCGAGATCGCGGCTCTTTCCACGCTGGGCCGCCTCGTGCTGTCGCTCCCGGCCGAGCGCTGGGTGCGCGAGTCGGTGGCGCGCGCGCGCCTGCGCGTGATCGACGCGGGGCTCGACGTGGCGCTCGACGCGGGCGCCATCCCCGGTTCCGCGATCCCCGATCCGTTCGATCGTTGGCTCGTGGCCACGGCCCGCGCGCAGGATGTGCCGCTCGTCACCTGCGACCGGGCGCTGCTCCGCTATGCCGCCAGCACCCGGCAGGTCTCGGTCATCGACGCCCGGAAGTAGCGCTTGGCCGGATCTCCTTTTGAGTGTTACACTTCCAAAGGTTTTCGATGCGTTCACCCCGTTACTCGATTCTGATCGCCAATCGGCAGACCGGTTCGGTCCGTCGTCTCACGATCGCGCGGCGTCCCGCGATGATCGCGATCGGCACGATCATGTCGATTCCAGTGCTGATTGGCCTCGGCGCCCGGTGGTCGGCGCATGCGGAGATCCAGCAGCTGCGCGCGAGCAACGACCTGCTCCGCCTCGAGAACGACAGCTACAAGGGCGCCACGAGCGAACTCGCGCAGCAGATCTCGACGCTGCAGAACGCGATGGGCGAACTGAACGATCAAGCGCAACTCGATCCCTCGTCGCGCCAGGCCATCGACAATCTGCCGGCCGTCGTGAAGTCGCGCGCCATGGGCGGCGCGCCGATGCTCGTGCCGGTGGATCCCAACGCCGCGCCGACCAAGACCACGCCGGGCACGCAGACGGCCTCGACGCTCAACATCATCAAAGACTTGCTCGGCGCGCTCGAGTCGCGCCTCGACACGGTGCGCACGGGCGTTGAGCGTCAGCAGATGCTCGCCGCGTCCACGCCGTCGATCTGGCCGGTGGCCGGGTGGCTCACCTCGTCATTCGGCGCGCGGCAGAATCCGCTCGGCGAAGGCGCGGAGTTCCACGGCGGCCTCGACATCTCCGCCGAATACGGCGCGGCCGTGAAAGCGACGGCCGATGGCACGATCGAATCCGCCGGCTGGGCTGGCGACTACGGCAACATGGTGCTGCTGAAGCACGGCTACGGCATGGCCACGCGCTACGGCCACATGTCCCGCATCGTGGTGTCGGCCGGTCAGACCGTGAAGCGCGGCGAGATCATCGGGTATGTCGGCGCCACCGGCCGCGTGACCGCCCCGCACCTGCACTACGAAATCCTGCTCAACGGTCAGCGCGTCAACCCGCTGAACCTGCTCGGCTCGAGCCTCAAATAGCCGTTCTGTCAACACCTTGCGCGGATCTGACGCAGGTCCGCCACGGTTGACGCTCCCGAATCGGTCCCCTACTATTGTTGGAATACCCAGAGGCCGGTGAGGCTCGTCTATACCTAGACAGGGCCGCATCCGGCCTCCACTAAACATGATCAACAAGCTCCTCGCGAAAGTCATCGGCACCCAGAACGACCGTGAACTCAAGCGGTTGTGGCCGATCGTGGCGCGCATCAATGCGCTCGAATCCAGCATCGCTCCGCTGTCCGATGCCGAGCTGAAGGCCAAGACGGACGAGTTCCGTCAGCGGGTGGCCAACGGCGAGTCGCTCGACGAGATCCTGCCCGAAGCCTTTGCCGTGGTGCGCGAAGCCGGCAAGCGTGTGATGAACATGCGGCACTTCGACGTCCAGCTCATCGGCGGCATGGTGCTCCACAATGGGCGCATCGCCGAAATGAAGACCGGCGAAGGCAAGACGCTCGTGGCGACGTTGCCGGCGTATCTGAACGCGCTCGAGGGCAAGGGCGTGCACGTGGTCACGGTCAACGACTACCTCGCCCGTCGCGACTCCGAGTGGATGGGCCGGGTCTACCGCTTCCTGGGCATGTCGGTCGGCGTGATCCAACACGACCTCAACGACGCCGAGCGGCAGGTCGCCTACCGCGCCGACATCACCTACGGCACGAACAACGAATTCGGCTTCGACTACCTGCGCGACAACATGAAGTTCGACTTGTCGTCGTACGTGCAGCGTGGTCATCACTTCTCGATCGTCGACGAAGTCGACTCGATCCTGATCGACGAAGCCCGGACGCCGCTGATCATCTCCGGTCCGGCGGAAGAATCGACCGACCTCTATTACGAAGTCGATCGCATCATCCCGAAGCTCAAGGCCGGCGCCGTCACGCAGGGCAACGTCAAGGCGGAAGAACGCGAAGCGCTCGAAGCCACCGGCGATTACCTGGTCGACGAAAAGCACAAGACGGTGCAGCTCACCGAAACCGGTATGGCCAAGGCCGAGCAGATGCTGTCGCACCGGCTCGTGCCCGGCTCGCAGGGCCTCTACGACCCGGCGAACATGCCGCTGCTCCACCACGTGCAGCAGGGCCTGCGCGCGCACACGCTCTTCCGTCTCGACGTCGACTACATGATCAACGACGGTCAGGTCGTGATCGTCGACGAGTTCACCGGCCGCTTGATGCCGGGCCGCCGGTGGAGCGATGGTCTCCATCAGGCCGTGGAAGCCAAGGAAAAGGTCAAGATCGAGCGCGAGAACCAGACCCTCGCCACGATCACCTTCCAGAACTACTTCCGCAAGTACAAGAAGCTCTCCGGCATGACCGGCACGGCCGAAACCGAGGCCGAGGAATTCGCCAAGATCTACAACCTCGACGTCATCGTCGTGCCCTCGAACCGCAAGCTCGCGCGCATCGAAGAGCCCGACAGCGTGTATCGCACCGACCGCGAGAAGGCCGATGCGATCGTGAAGGACATTCAGGCCAAGCAGGCGGCCGGACGTCCGACGCTCGTGGGCACGGTGTCGATCGAGAAGTCGGAGAAGCTCTCGGGGCTCCTCCGCCGCAACGGCATCAAGCACGTCGTGCTGAACGCGAAGTATCACGCGCAGGAAGCCGAGATCGTCGCGCAGGCCGGCCGCCTCGGCATGGTCACGATCGCCACGAACATGGCGGGCCGCGGCACCGACATTCTGCTCGGCGGCAACGCCGAGTTCATGACGCGTCAGCAGTGTCTGGCCGAGCAGGTCGCTGAACGCCTGCCCAAGGGCGAGGAGCGCTTTGTCGACGACGAGGAGTTCGTCTACTTCTTCCACCTCGACAGCTTCTACCGCGTGCCGCGGAAGGACTACGAGCGCATCTTCGACGCGTTCAAGCAGCAGACCTCCGCGGAACACGAGCAGGTCGTGGCCAACGGCGGCTTGCACATCATCGGCACCGAGCGGCACGAAGCGCGGCGTATCGACAACCAGCTGCGTGGCCGCGCCGGCCGTCAGGGCGATCCGGGCTCGTCGCACTTCTATCTCTCGCTCGAAGACGACCTGATGCGCATCTTCGGGTCGGATCGTATCGCCGGCATGATGCAGTCGCTCGGCATGGAAGACGGCGTGCCGATCGAGCACGGCATGGTCACCAAGGCGATCGAGCGTGCCCAGAAGCAGGTGGAAGCGCAGAACTTCGCCACCCGCAAGCACCTGCTCGAGTACGACGACGTGATGAACAAGCAGCGCGAGAACGTCTACGCGCTGCGCCGCGAGCTGCTCGAAGGCACGATCAAGGTCGACGATGAAGAGACCGTTGACACGCGCGCGTATCTCATGTCGCTCGCGGAAAACCTCGTCGACACGCTCGTCGAGACGCACGCCGGCAAGGACACGGATCCGGCCGAGTGGGACATGACGGCCCTCGCTTCCGCGTTCAGCGAGGCGTTCGGCGTCGAGGCGGCGACGGTGGATGCGCTCGACCTCGGCAACCTGCCGCCCAATCAGATCGCCGACACGCTGATCGACGTGGCCGTCAAGGAATACGAATCCAAGGAAGCGATCATTCCGGCCGAGGTGCTGCGACGCGTCGAGCGCGACATCATGTTGCAGATCGTCGACGCGCAGTGGAAGGACCACCTCTACGGTCTCGACCACCTCAAGGAAGGCATCGGCCTGCGCGGCTACGGCCAGCGCGATCCGCTCGTCGAGTACAAGAAAGAAAGCTTCAACCTCTTCCAGGCGATGAAGGACCGCATCGACGAAGAGATGGTGCGGTATCTGTGGCGGTTGCGCCCGGTGCCGGCCCAGCCGACCGAGGGCGAGCCGGCAGCGCCGGCCACCGTGTCGGCGCCCGTGCGGCCGCCGGCGCGCAAGCCCGCGCAGATGACGTTCAGCGGCGGTAGCAGCTCGTCGGCGCCGTCAGGACTGCCGCGCGGCGCCGCGCCGACCAACACGCCGCCGCAGCCGGCGCGCGTGGGCGGTGACGACGCGGAACTGAAGACGGTTCGCCGCGACGAACCAAAGACGGGCCGAAACGATCCGTGCTGGTGCGGATCCGGCAAGAAATACAAGAAGTGTCACGGGGCATAAATGACGACACGGCTGGGTGCGGCACAACAGGTATCAGCAGGACTTCCCGAAGTTCTCACGTTCGATGACGTACTGCTGGTGCCACGGCACTCGCAGATCCTCCCCAGCCAGGTCGACTTCAGCTCGCGCCTGACCAACCGCATCAAACTCAATGTGCCGCTGCTCTCGGCGGCCATGGACACGGTCACCGAAAGCCGCCTGGCCATCGCCATCGCCCAGCAGGGCGGCATCGGCGTGATCCACAAGAACCTCGGCATCGAGGAGCAGGCCGGCGAAGTGGACCTCGTGAAGCGGTCCGAGAGCGGCATGATCGTGAACCCGATTACGCTCTCCCCCACGCACCGGATTTCGGAAGCGCTCGCGCTGATGAAGCAGTACCGCATCAGCGGTGTGCCGATCACCGAAGACGGCTCGAAGGACGGCAAGCTGGTGGGTATCCTCACCAACCGCGACCTCCGCTTCGAGAACCGGCCGGAGCGTCCGATCGCCGACATCATGACGAAGACCAACCTCGTCACGGTGTCCGTCGGCACCACGCTCGATCAGGCGCGCGAGAAGTTCCACGAGCACAAGGTCGAGAAGCTGCTCGTCGTCGACGCCGACTACCGCCTGCGCGGCCTCATCACCGTCAAAGACATCCAGAAGCTCGTGAAGTATCCGAACGCGTGCAAGGACGACCTCGGTCGCCTGCGCGTGGGCGCGGCGATCGGCATCGCGAAGGACACGTTCGAACGCGCGGACGCGCTCGTGAAGGCGCATGCGGACGTGCTCGTGATCGACACGGCGCACGGGCACTCGCAGGGCGTGCTCGACATGGTCGCCGCCATCCGCGAGCGGCATCCCGACATCGACCTCATCGCCGGCAACGTGGCGACGGCGGATGCCACGCGCGCGCTGATCGAGCGCGGCGTGAACGCGGTCAAGGTGGGCATCGGCGCGGGCTCCATCTGCACCACGCGCGTGGTCGCGGGCATCGGCGTGCCGATGATCGGGGCGATTGCGGCATGCGCGCAGGCGGCCGCGGAATCCGGCGTGCCGATCATCGCGGACGGCGGCATCCGCTACTCCGGCGACATCGTGAAGGCCCTCGCGGTGGGCGCCAACGCCTGCATGATCGGCGGCCTCTTCGCCGGCACGGACGAGAGCCCGGGCGAGATCATCCTGTATCAGGGCCGCAGCTTCAAAGAGTACCGCGGCATGGGCTCGCTCGGCGCGATGCGCCGCGGCAGCGCGGATCGCTACTTCCAGGAATCGAAGGACGAGTACGATCTCGAGAGCCAGAAGAAGGCCGCGCCGAAGCGCGACAACACCGACAAGCTCGTGCCGGAAGGCATCGAGGGCCGCGTGGCGCACAAGGGCTCGGTGGCTGCGATGATCCATCAGCTGATGGGCGGTCTGCGCGCCGGCATGGGCTACACCGGCTGCAAGGACATCCCCACGCTCCAGGCCGAGGCGCAGCTCATCCGCATCACACAGGCCGGCTTCCGTGAGAGCCACGTGCACGACGTCATCATCACGAAGGAGGCCCCGAACTACCGCGTCGAGTAAGCGCGGCGCGCGTGCGCGGCATTCCGCGTCAGGATCTCAAAGGGCGGCTGCTTCGGTGGCCGCCCTTTTGTGTCTCTCGCGCTGTTAACGGACGGTCGCCGGGACCGTCCTTCCCACATGACCCGACGGGACTGTCTGATAGCCGGTGCGGCTGTGGTGGTGGCCCCCCTCGGTGGGCTCGTCCAGAGCGTGACGCCGAAGGTGATCGATCCTCGCTTCGTGCGCGTATGGACGGAGGCCCAGCGGGATCGGCCAACCGTGCTCTCGAACGCCTCGAGGATCGCCCCTGAGGATGAACCCGGCTCGCCGCTGACCATCCGCGGCCAGGTGTTTGCGGAGGACGGCCGCAGCCCGCTGTCGCGGGCCGTCGTCTTTGCGTATCACACAGACGCGAGCGGTGCGTATAACCGCGAAGGGGTGCCGGGCTGGCGTCTTCGGGGCTGGGCGCGAACCGATGCGAGCGGACGATTCACGTTCGAGACGATTCGCCCCGCCCCCTACCCCTCACACCATGAGGCCGCGCACGTCCACTGGACCGTGGAGGGCGACGGTGTGCGTCGCCAGACGCTGGAAGACGTGCTCTTTGCCGACGACCCGTTGCTGAGTGACGCGCAGCGGGCCCGGTCACGAGAGGCTGGCCCGTTCGCCAACATCGTGGCCGTCTCGACACGCAACGGGCGCCAGGAATGCGCGATCATGCTGCGACCGACGGGAGAATTCGTTTTCTGAATGTGGCAGCGGTGGTGCGGTCGGCGCAGACGGGGGATCGTGCTGCATTCGGGGTGCTCTACGAGCGCTTTGGCGGGTACGTGTACGCCATCCTCCTCGCCCATCTGTCTCATCAGGACGCTGCGGACCTTGTGCAGGACGTGTTCGTGTCGGCGTTGGAACGGCTCGGAACGCTCCGCGAGCCCGCGGCGTTTCCCGGATGGATTGCCGCTATCGCTCGGCGCCGAGCCATCGATGCGTTTCGCGGGCAAGGACCGGCGATGCGTGACGACGAGAGCCGCCTGGCTGATGTGCCGAGCCGCGCGGCCTCGCCGCACGAGCAGGCCGAAGCCGCGCAGGTCCTCAGGATCATCCATCGCCTGCCGGAGGCGTACCGCGAGACGCTCGTGCTTCGACTGGTACAGGGCTTGACCGGCCCAGAGATCGCGAGCATCACTGGCCTGACACCCGACTCTGTTCGCGTGAATCTGCACCGCGGCTTCAAGCTGCTGCGCGACGCCATGGGAGAGCGGCGATGAGTGAGTATCTGTGGGATCGTTCGGGTGTGCCGGCTCCGGAGGTGGTCGACCTCGAGTCGCGCCTTGCGCCGCTGGCGTTTGATCCGGCCGCGCGCCCGCTCGACCTCTCGGCGGTCACGGTCACGCCCCCACGGACCGGGCGCCGTCTGCTGGCCACGATGCTGGTGACGGCGGCCGCCATTGCGCTGCTCGTCACCGGGGCCGTGCTCTGGCACGACTGGCGACTCGACTGGGCCCCGTCGGAAGCCTGGGTCGTACACGGCGGTGGAAGGCTGGCCGAGGGGGCGCCGTTGCCTGTGCCGGCGACCGGGGCGCGTCTCGATATCGCGCGTCTCGGCGTTCTGTCCGCACGCCCGGGAACGGCGCTGATGCTGGAATCCACCGGTCCTCGCAAGCACTGGCTGCGAATGACGCGCGGGTCGATCGACGTACGCCTATGGGCGCCCCCTGGCCGCGTGGCTCTGCATACGCCCGCCGGTGATGTGATCGATCTCGGCTGCATCTTCTCGCTCGATGTGGAGGCCGACGGCGAGACCCGCCTTCAGGTCCACACCGGTTGGGTCAATCTTGAGAACGCACACGGCAACACCTTCGTGCCGGCCGGCGCCTCCGCCACGATGCGCGCCGATCGCGCGCCACTCGTCCCGGTCTACGACGATGCGCCGGCGAAATTCCGCGCGGCCGTGCGTGCGATTGAAGCCGCGCCGCTCGCTCCGGCACCAGACGCCCTCGCGCGTGTCACGGCCGAGGCGCGCCCACGCGATGCGCTGACCGTGCTCATGCTCTCGGACATCGAGGGCCTGCCACGCGATCCACGCACGACGCTGCTGCGCCGACTGGCGGAAGTCCAACCGCCTCCGAGCCCGCAGACCGTCGCGCGTGTGGTCGCTGGGGATCGCGACGCGTTCTGGACGTGGTTCGACTCGCTGCCCCTGCCGTCGCTCAAGAACTGGTGGGCGAACTGGCAGGACGTGTTTCCCCGTTAACGCTCGCGCTGCACGGCCGTCTTCCTGTCATCACCACCAAGGAGGACTCATATGAAACGTGTGTTGGCTGTGTTGGCTCTGAGCGCACTGCTGGTTGCGGCCGTCATCATTCCGGCGCGGGCCGGCGGCGATCATTGGCCACTCGATCGCGCGCACAGTCGCGTCACCTTCACCGTGACGAAATGGGGATTCGCCGAAGTGGAAGGACGGTTTCGGGACTTCGACGGCGCGATTGCCTACGACCCCGCGAAACCGGAAGCCTCGCATGTCGAGTGGCGCGTGCGGATTGCGAGCGTCGACACGGGCGAAGGCGCGCGCGACCACACCCTCCAAGCGCCTGAGTACTTCGACACCGCGCGCTATCCGGAGATGCGTTTCGTCAGCACGAGCACGCGCCTGGCTGGGCCCGAAGCCCTTGATGTCGCTGGGACCCTGACGATCAAGGGCGTGTCGAAGCCATTCACTGTGCGCGTGACCCACAAGGGCCGGCATGCCGTGCCTGGCGAAGGGGTGTTCGAAATGTTCGAAACGCGATTCTCGCTCAACCGATACGACTTCGGTGTCGTGGGCGGATCGCTTCTCGGTCCGGCGATTTCAAAGGACGTGAACGTGTTCCTGATCGGCGCAGCCAAGCAACCGGCTATGGCGCGGCACTGATCGTGATGACGCGGTCGTCTGCCGCGCCCTTCTGGATCGTGACGGCGACGACGGCGCCGGGCCGCGCCGGCCAGCGATCAGGCCACTCGACGGCGAGGATGCCCTCGGCGGACACATCGAGGAGGCCGAGATCCTCAACTTCTTTGGGAGACAGCCGGTAGAGGTCCGCGTGATAGAGCGTGAGGCGGCCGGCGTATTCCTGGAGGATGGTGAACGTCGGGCTCGACACGGCGTCGGTCGAGGCGCCGAGGCCGCGCGCCATGCCGCGCACGAAGGCGGTCTTGCCGGCGCCGAGATCGCCCGTCAGCAGCACGACGTCGCCGGCATCGAGCGTGGCCGACAGTTCCGCGCCCACACGCTCCGTGTCTGCCTCACTCGCACTCGCGAACGTGCCGGTCATGCGGCTCAGGTCGCTCACGCGGTGGGCCGCTTCTTCCGCGCCGTGAGTTCGATGACCGCATCGCCGATGCGCGAGATGATGTCGGAGGCGGTCATCGACACTTCCCCTTCGTCGGCCTCCGCGAGATCGCCGGCGAGGCCGTGCAGATACACGGCCAGCTTGCAGGCCGCTTCCGCGTCGAGGAGTTGACCGAACCAGCCGGCGATCATGCCCGTGAGCACGTCGCCGGCGCCGCCCGTGGCCATGCCGGGGTTGCCGGTGAGGTTGACGAACGCCCGCCCATCCGGCGTGGCCACGATCGTGCGATGCCCCTTCAGCACCACATACACGTGATGCGTCGTCGCAAACTCCATCGCGATGTCGAGACGACGCGCCTGCACGTCCTCGATCGACTTGCCGATGAGGCGCGCCATCTCGCCCGGATGCGGCGTGATGACGATGTCGGTGCCTTCGCGGCCGATGAGACGGTCGGGGTCGCCGACGAAGCAATTGAGGGCGTCAGCGTCGAGCACGAGCGGCACGCCGCTGCGTTCGACGAGCGCGTGCACGAGCGCGGCGGTCGATGGATGACGGCCGAGCCCTGGACCGATCGCGAGGACGTCCGTGGGCGTCTCGAGCATGCGCTCGAGCGCTTCAAACGCGAGCGTGCCGTCCGTGGTTTCTTCGCACGGCTCCGTCACGTACTCCGGTCCGAGCGCCGCCACGATCGGCAGGCACGAGGCCGGCGTCGCCACGGTGACGAGGCCGGCGCCCGAGCGCATGGCGGCGTCGGCCGCCAGATACGCGGCGCCGGTCTTCCCTCGCGAACCGGCGGCGATGAGCACGCGGCCGTAGTCGCCCTTGTGCGAGTCGGGCGCGCGCGGATCGACGAGCGCGCGCATCGCCTCTTTGGTCAGCAGCGACACCGACGGTCCGCCGACGTCGTTGATCACCGACTGCGGAATGCCAATCTCGGCGATGACGAGGTTGCCGGCAAAGTGCTCGGCCGGCGGCAGCACGAGCGGCATCTTCGGCGCGCCGAACGTCACCGTGAGAGCGGCGCGGATCACCGGGCCGCTCACGGTATGGGTGTCTCCCGAGAGGCCGCTCGGCAGATCCACGGCGACGACCGGCTTCCCTGCGCTGTTCACGTCGGCCACCACGGTTTCGCAGAGGCCTTCGATGGGCCCGCGGAATCCGGTGCCGAAGAGCGCGTCCACGATCACGTCGCTGCCGACGACGTCGGTCGAATGCAACTCCCACGCCTGCGCGTCGATGATTTCGACGATGTCGATGCCGAGCTGGCGGGCGGCGGAGAGATTCACTCCGGCAGGGCCCTTCACGTCACCGGCCGGACCGAGCAGATACACCGACGTGTCGATGCGGCGCTCATGGAGCGCCCGCGCGATCACGAACCCGTCGCCGCCGTTGTTGCCGCGGCCGCAGAGCACCGCCACACGCGAGGTCGGCAGATCGGGAAACGTCGACTCCATGGCCGACACCACTTGCCGTCCGGCATTTTCCATGAGCACGGCGGCCGGAATCCCGATGTCGTCGATCGTGCGCCGGTCCGCCTCTCGCATCTGTGCGCTGTTGAGCACCCGCATGTTGCTCGGAGCGTATCGCGTGGCGTCGCGCGGCGCAATTGTCAGCGCATCCGGTGCGATATGCTGACGAACATGGTCGGCATGGTGTATGTGAACGGCGTGATCACGCCGGCGGACGCTGCCGTGATTCCGGTATTCGATCACGGCTTTCTCTACGGTGAGGGCGTGTACGAAACGCTCCGCACCTACGGCCGTCAGCCGTTCGCGTTCGAGGCACACATGGCGCGCCTCCGGCGATCGGCCGCGATGATCGCGCTGCCGGTGCCGATGTCCGACGCGGACCTCGCCGCGGCGGTGGCCGACACCGGTCGCGACGTGGTCAGCGATGAGCTCTACATCCGAATGCTGCTCACGCGCGGTGTCGGCGATCTCACGTATCAGCTCTCGGCCACGCCGGTGCCGTCGCTCGTGATCATCGTGAAACCGCTGAAGCCCTTTCCAGCCGCGCACTACACCGACGGCATTTCGCTCGCGCTGTCGCCGGTTCGGCGCAATCACCCGGATGCGCTGACTCCGCTCGTGAAGTCGAACAACCTGATGAACACCGCCCTTGCCATGCAGGCCGTGGCCTCGCAGGGCGTGGACGAAGCGGTGCTGCTCAACCAGGCGGGGCACGTGACGGAGTGCTCGCAGTCGAACCTCTTCCTCGTCATGGGCGGCACGCTCGTAACACCGGAACTCGCAGCGGGACTGCTGCCCGGCATCACACGTCAGCTCGTGATCGAGCTCGCCCGCGCGGCCGGCGTCGCTGTCGAGGAGCGCATCGTGCGTCCTGAAGAACTGGCGACGGCGGATGAACTCTTCATCACGAGCACCACGCGCGAGATCGCGCCCGCCACACGGCTGAACGGCGCGGCCATCGGCACAGGGCGACCGGGACCGGTGACCACGCTGCTGCGCGAGCGTTTCGTCGCACGCGTGACGGCACGCTGATGCCCGTGCAGCGCATCGACCACGCCGACGATCCGCGTGTGGCCGACTACATCGGCGTCAAGGATCCGGCCCTCGTCAAACAGCGCGGACTCTTCATCGCGGAAAGCCGTCTCGTCGTCCGTCGCCTCTTCGACAGCGGCCGGTATCGCGTACGCTCGCTGCTCCTCCACGATGCCTCGGCGGCGGGTCTCGACGACCTCATCACGGCGGCTGGAGATACGGTGGAGGTGTTCGTGGCCCCGATCGACGTGATTCGCGCGGTGTCGGGCTTCAACCTGCACCGTGGCTGCCTCGCGCTCGCGGAGCGGCCGGTGGATCGGACGATGGAGGAGGTTCTCGCGGCGAGCGGTTTCCTCGTCGTCGTCGAGCGGCTCGCGGACGCTGACAACGTCGGCCTCGTGTTTCGTTCTGCCGAGGCGCTCGGTGTCGACGCGGTGTTGCTCAGCCCCGGCACGTGCGATCCGTACTACCGCAAAGCGGTGCGCACATCCGCAGGGGCGACGCTGCAACTGCCCTTCGCCGCCGCTGCGCCCTGGCCCGAGGCGATCGCACGCCTTCGCCGGGAGGGTTTCGTCGTCGCAGCGCTCACGCCCGCGCCGGACGCGATCGCCATCGGCGACTTCGTCGCGGGGTTGATCCCCGGCGGCAAGGTCGCGCTCCTGCTCGGCACTGAAGGCCTCGGGCTCACCCCGGAGGCCTTTGCGCTGTCAGATGTCCGCGTGCGGATCCCCATGACGGGCGCCGTCGACTCGCTGAATGTCGGCACGGCCGCGGCCATCGCGATGCATCGGGTGTACGAACGACGAGCCGCCGCGGCGTCGCGTTGACACCGAGGCGGCTCGAAGGCCTGCCTGAAACTGCGCCGAGCCGTCGATTTAGGCTTCGATCGGGGGGCAGCTACAGAAGAGATTGCGGTCGCCGTACGGGTTATCGATACGCGACACCGTCGGCCAGAACTTCGAGGCTCGCAAGCCCGGCACCGGGTAGGCGGCCTGCTCGCGCGTATACGGGTGGTTCCACTCGCTCGCCGAGACGTCCTGCGCCGTGTGGGGCGCGTTCTTGAGCGGGTTGTTCGTCTTGTCGAGCTTGCCGTCGATCACATCCTGTATTTCCTGACGGATCGCCAGCATCGCGTCCACGAACCGGTCGAGCTCGAACTTCGGCTCGCTCTCGGTCGGCTCCACCATCAGCGTGCCCGGCACCGGGAACGACACGGTCGGTGCATGGAAGCCGTAGTCCATCAGGCGCTTCGCGACGTCGGATTCATCGATGCCCGACTGCGCCTTGAATGGACGCAGATCGAAGATCAACTCGTGCGCCACGCGACCATTCGCGCCCGTGTAGAGCACCGGGTAGGCCTTCTCGAGCCGCGCCTTCAGATAGTTGGCGTTGAGGATCGCGCCTTCCGTGGCCTGCCGCAGACCTTCGGCGCCCAGCATGCGGATGTAGCCATACGAGATCAGCACGATGCTCGCGCTGCCCCACGGCGCCGCGGATACCGGCGAAATCGCCTGCGCGCCGCCGGTCTTAACGACCGGATGGCCCGGCAGGAACGGCACGAGATGCGCGGCCACGCCGATCGGCCCCATGCCCGGGCCACCGCCGCCGTGCGGAATCGCGAACGTCTTGTGCAGGTTGAGGTGGCACACATCGGCGCCGATCGACGCCGGGCTCGTGATGCCGACCTGCGCGTTCATGTTCGCGCCGTCCATGTACACCTGGCCGCCGTGCTCGTGCACGATCGCGCAGATCTCACGGATGCTCGTCTCGAACACGCCATGCGTGCTCGGATAGGTGACCATCAGGCACGACAGGTTCTTGGCGTGCTGCGCGGCCTTGGCGCGCAGGTCCTCGACGTTGATGTTGCCCTTGTCGTCGCACGCGACGATCACGACCGGCATGCCCGCAAGCGCGGCGCTCGCCGGGTTCGTGCCGTGCGCCGACTGCGGAATGAGGACGACGTTGCGGTGCGCATCACCGCGCGAGCGGTGGTACGCCTGAATCACGAGCAGGCCCGCGAACTCGCCCTGTGCGCCGGAGTTCGGCTGCAGCGACACGCCCGCAAAGCCGGTGCACACCTTGAGCGCCCCTTCGAGTTCCTCGAAGATCTGTTGGTAGCCCTTGGTCTGTTCCGCCGGCGCGAACGGATGCATCCGGCCGAACTCGGGCCAGCTCACCGGCATCATCTCGACCGCCGCGTTGAGCTTCATCGTGCAGGAGCCGAGCGGAATCATCGCGCTGTCGAGGCCGATGTCTTTGCGCTCGAGGCCGCGGATGTACCGCATCATCTCGGTTTCCGAGTGGTACTTGCTGAACACCGGGTGCGAGAGCGGCGCCGTCGAGCGCGTGAGCGCGGCCGGCAGGGCGAACTTCACGTCGCCCGCCTTCGGCAGCCCCGCGTGTTCCCGCCGCGCCGCCGTGGCGACCACGTCGACGATGTCGCCGAGATCTTCGTCGGTGACGGTCTCGTTGAGCGCGATCTGCATCACGCCGCGTTCCGGGTAGTAGAAGTTGATCAGTCGTGCCGCCGCGCCCTGCTTGATCGCATCGATCAGCGCCGGCTCGCCGGTGAAGCGCAGCGTGTCGAACATCGCGCGGTTCACCTGCTTCAAGCCGAGGCCTTCGAGGGCGGCCGCAAGACGCAGCGCCTGCTGGCGCACGCGGCTGGCGATGGCCGTGAGGCCTTCGGGGCCGTGATACACCGCGTAGAACGCGGCCATGTTGGCCAGGAGCGCCTGCGCCGTGCAGATGTTCGAGGTCGCCTTCTCGCGACGGATGTGCTGCTCGCGCGTCTGCAAGGCCATGCGGTAGGCCTTGCGGCCCTTCGCGTCGACCGAGACGCCGATGATGCGGCCCGGGGCCTGCCGCACGAACGCGTCGCGCGTGGCGAAGAACGCCGCATGCGGACCGCCGAAGCCGAGCGGCACGCCGAACCGCTGCGCACTGCCGATCACGACGTCCGCGCCCATCGCGCCCGGAGGCGTGACGAGCACACACGCGAGCAGATCCGTGCCGACGGCGACGAGCACGCCCGCGCCGTGGGCGGCCGTGATGAGCGCCGTGAGGTCGTGCACTTCCCCGCGATCGTCCGGCGACTGCAGATACAGGCCGTACACATCGTCGCCGAAGGCCACGCTCTCGGTGGTGTCGACGAACTTGAGCGTGATGCCGAGCGGAATCGCGCGCGTTTCGAGCAGCGCGCGCGTCTGCGGGAAGATGCGTTCGGAGACGAGGAACGTGTTGGCGCTGCTCTTCTTCGACACACGCTTGAGCAGCGTCATCGCCTCGGCCGCGGCCGTCGCCTCGTCGAGGAGCGACGCGTTGGCCACTTCCATGCCGGTGAGCTCGCTCACCATCGTCTGGAAATTAAGGAGCGACTCGAGGCGGCCCTGCGCGATTTCCGCCTGATAGGGCGTGTAAGGCGTGTACCAGCCCGGGTTCTCGAAGACGTTGCGCTGGATGACCGGCGGCGTGACCGTGTCGTGGTACCCGAGGCCGATGTAGCTGCGCGCGATCTGGTTCTGCCCGGCGATGCCCCGCAGGTGGCGGAGATAGCCGGCTTCCGAATCGGGCGGCGGCAACGCCATCGGCTTCGACAGCTGGATGTCGGCCGGGACCACCTCGTTGATCAGTTGCGCCAGCGACGACGTCCCGATCGCTTCGAGCATCTCGCGGACTTCATTGCCGCGCGGGCCGATGTGACGGGACGCAAAGGTACCGGAAACCGGGACGGTCATTGCGGACACGCTTTCTCGAAAGAACGGACTACTTCGTGAGCTGTTCGTAGGCGGCGGCGTCGAGCAGGCTGCCGGTCTCGGCGGCGTTGGCCACCTTCACGCGGATCATCCAGGTCTCGTGCGGCTTCGAATTCACGTGGCCGGGGTGGTTGGCGAGGTCACCGTTGACGGCGATCACTTCACCGGAGACCGGCGAGAAGAGCTCCGAGACGGCCTTCACCGACTCGATCGTGCCGAACGACTCGCCCTGCTTCAGCGTGCGGCCCACCTCGGGCAGCTCGACGAAGACGACATCGCCCAACTGCTTCTGCGCGAAATCCGTGATGCCGACGGCAGCCTCGGCCCCGTCCACCTTCACCCATTCGTGGTCGTTCGTGTACTTCAGATCGGTCGGATACATCGCAACTCCTGTGAGGTGAACTACGTCTTCGCGCGTTTGTAGAAGGGTTCCGGCACCACGCGGGCCTTGGAATGGCGGCCCCGGATGTCGATCGTGAATTCGGTGCCGGGCGTGCCCATGGCGAAGGGCAGCATGGCGAGACCGATGGACTTCTTGAGGAACGGCGTCTGGGTGCCGCTCGTCACGACGCCGATCTGCTGGCCGTTCTCGACCACGGGATAGCCGTGGCGCGCGATGGCCTTGTCGACCATCTCGAAGCCGACGAGCTTCTTCGCGAGGCTCCCCGCCTTCTGCGCCTTCAGCGCGTCGCTCCCGAGGAACGACTCCTTCTTCCAGCCGACGATCCAGCTGAGGCCGGCTTCGACGACGGTGGTGTGTTCGTTCATGTCGGAGCCGCAGAGGCGCATGGCGGCTTCAAGACGAAGCGTGTCGCGTGCGCCGAGGCCGGCGGGCTTCAGGCCCTTGCTCTCGCCCGCGGCGAGCAGCGCGTTCCACATTTTCTCGGCGCCGGCCGGCGGCACGAAGATCTCGAAGCCGTCTTCGCCGGTGTACCCCGTGCGCGACACCATCACGCGCTGCCCCGCCACTTCGCCGTTGGCGAACCAGTAGTACTTGATCTCGGCCAGCGGGATCTCGGTCAGCGTCTGGAGGATGCCCTGCGCCTCCGGGCCTTGGATGGCAATCAGTGCGTAGCGCGAGCTGGAGTTCACGACGGCCACATCCGCCGCGCGCTGGCGGAGGTGGCTCTGAATCCACTCGAAGTCCTTCACGATGTTGCCGGCGTTCACGACGAGCATGAAGTGGTCGTCGTGAATGCGGTACGTGAGGATGTCGTCCACGAAGCCGCCGGTCGGCGTCGTGAGCGCGGAATATTGGATCTGACCGATCGCGAGCTTGGCCGCGTCGTTACACGTGAGGTGCTGCACGGCCGCGAGGGCGCCCGGGCCCGCGAGTTCGAGCTGGCCCATGTGGCTGACGTCGAAGAGGCCCGCCTTGGTCCGCACGGTCATGTGCTCGTCGATGATGCCGGAGTATTCGACGGGCATATCCCATCCGCCGAATTCCACCATCCGGGCGCCGTGGGCGCGATGACGAGCATTGAGCGGGGTCTTCTTGAGCGGCGAGTCTGGGGTCGTCACGCACCCATCAACGTACTACCCGCCTGCGGCACGGTCAAGCCGTTGACGCGGCATTTCCGAAGGCTGTCGAGTCTCCGGCGGCTCGTCGTCCAGGTAGGTGCGGAGCGTGTTGTACGAGATGCCGAGTGCCTCGCATGCGATCCGCCGGTTGCCGTGGCAGCGCTCGAACACGAGCCGCGCATACCGCCGCGTCCATGTCTTCAGGTCATACCGCTGCCCCGCGTCGTCCCCCGTTGTGAGTGTGCGGTACTCGCGTGTGATCTCGGACGGTAGATCGTGGCATTGGATGTGGCCCGGCGGCGCGAGGGCCAGCGCGCGCTCCATGACTCGCTCGAGCTGCCGCACGTTCCCGGGCCAGTCGTACGCCATCAACGCCTCCATGGCGGCCGGCGCGATCCGCCAGTTCGCGGCCCCGTGGCGAGCCAGCAGATGCGCCACGAGTTCCGGCACGTCCGCGATGCGCTCCCGCAGCGGCGGCATGAGGAGCTCCACGCCGGAGATGCGGTAGTACAGATCCGCGCGGAACGTCTGGCTCCGGACCATCGCGGCCAGCGGCCGGTTGGTTGCCGCCACGATCCGCGTGTTCACGACATGGCTCCCGTGCCCTCCGACGGGCTCCACGCGGCGATCCTGCAGCACGCGGAGCAGCTTGGCCTGCGCCGTCAGTGACAGATCCCCTACTTCGTCCAGAAATAGCGTGCCATCCTCGGCCAGTTCGAATTTCCCGCGCCGGCCGCGGACGCCCGTCGCTGTGCGCTCTTCGATGCCGAAGAGCTCGGCTTCGAGCAAGCTCTCCACGATCGCGGCGCAATTCACGGCCACGAACGGGCCGCGGGCGCGGCCGCTGGCCGCATGGACCGCGCGGGCGGCCACCTCTTTTCCGGCGCCGCTCTCGCCTTCAATCAGGACGGTGAAATCCGTCCGTGCCACGCGCGCGACCTGTTCCCGCAACGCGACCATCACTTCGCTCGACCCGACCAACATGTGTCCCGCCTCTGCCATGCGTCGCATGGCGCGGCTCGGGACACTACAAGGGCCGTGCCGTCGAGGCGCGCGCGAGGCCAGCGATCCTGCGCGCTGGAGCACGGCGGCCACGGGTAGCAGCGACCCGCCGAACGCCTCAGAGCTCGAGGCGGCACGCGCCGCGGTAGTACGGCCCCGCAGGCACCAGCCGCACGATCTGCCAGGTCACCACGCGCGCGCGCGCCGGCGAGATCCCGCCTGGCCAGCTGCCGACCAGATCAACGGCCTGCCCGGGGCGCAGCCGGACCGTCCCTTCCAGCCACAGCACGCCTTCCGCCGCGCTGATCAGCCGCAGCTCGGGCCCGAGCGCCACGCGGCTCCTGCCCGTCGACATCACTGCCGTCTTCGCCATGGTTGGTTCCTATTCCTCTTGCCAGTTCGATTGAGATTGATTGAACCGCAGTACCCGGGTGCGCCCTGTAGCGCCCGCCACCCGGACGGCGAACAGCGCGCCCGCCGGTGATTGCAGATACACCGTGCCGGCGGTGGCGGTGCCGGCCGGCGTAAACGACGCGACGTTGCTCGCGCCGAACTTCACCGGATCGATGCTGCCCGCACCGCCGTCGGGGTCTGGCACGCTCGCGTCTGTGGCGATGCGCACGCCACCAAACAGCGTGCCGAGATCCACGACGGCATCACAGGTGTCGGTCCCGCGGGTGATATCGGCGCGGCGCAGCCCGTTGCCGTTGCCGTCATGACAGCGGCGATAGGTCCACCGCGCGCCACTCTGGTCGAACACGAGCGCTTCAGTTGCGTTCCGCGCGATCGCCTGTGTGCGCGCATCGCGACAGGCCGACGCCACAAACTGCGCCGCGTGGCGTGCGCGGCCGGCATCGACCGTCGCCGCCCACGTCGGCACTGACGCGGCACACGTCAATCCCACGATGGCCACCACGAGCACGAGCTCCGTCAGGCTGTAACCGGCCGGATGCGCGTCGAGGCGCATCCGGCCGTGTGTGTCGCCACACGTGCGGCTCACAGCAGCGTGGCCTTCGGCGGCGTCAACGTCAGCATCGGCTTGAGCTTCAGGAACGTCTTCTCGCCGATGCCGCGCACGTTCATGAGGTCTTCGAGCTTCTTGAATCCGCCGTTCTTCTGGCGGTACTCGATGATGCGTCCGGCGACGGCGGGACCGATGCCGGGCAGCTTCTCGAGTTCGGCGGCGCTGGCCGTGTTCACGTTGACGGGGCCGGTCACGCGTTCGGCCGCCGGCGGCTTCTGCGCGCCCCCTTCGGCGTAGGAGGGCGCGGCCACCGCGCCCACAAGCGCGAGCGTCCAGGCCAGGGTCACGAGCACACGGGAGAACGAACGGACGGACGTCTTCGACTGCATGGTGTTGCCTCACGCGTTCCGGCCCGTGTCTCCGCCATGGTGGGATCCAGCCGAACTGACGCTCGGCGCGAGACAGGGTCGGGTTACGCCGGAGTCAGCCGGCCGGTCCCGTCCCCTTCAATAGCAAACCGCGCGCCGGAAGACCGGTCGCGGGGTGTGCCTCACTAACTGTGTGTGTCTTCGCGGGTTGGTCGTCGCCGCCGATGCCGCGGTTCGCGGTGACGCTTAGGATTGTGAACTGCGGTACCACTCCACCGTGCGCTTCAAGCCTTCGTCGAAGCTGATGATAGGCGTGTAGCCCAGCAGTTCGCGGGCCTTTTCGATCGAGGCCTGTGAATCGCGCACGTCACCTTCACGCGTCGGGCCGAACTCCGGTACGGCGTTCGTGCCCATGTGCCGGTTCAACGACTCGAGCAACTGGAGGAGCGAGACCCGGCCATTGGTGGCGACATTGATCGCATGGCCGACCGCCTTGGGCGCCGTGCACGCGCGCAGCACGCCGTCGACGACGTTGGCCACGTAGGTGAAGTCGCGCGTCTGTCCGCCGTCGCCATGAATCTTCGGCGTGGCGCCGGTGGAGAGCGCCTTGATGAAGAGCGAGATCACGCCGGAATACGGCGAATTCGGCTGCTGGCGCGGGCCGAACACATTGAAGTAGCGGATGCTCACCGTCTCGAGGCCATAGAGCTCCGTGAAGAGGCGGCAGTACTCCTCGCCCACCACTTTCTGGAGCGCATACGGCGACTTCGGGGCGTTCGGCATCGACTCGACCTTGGGCAGCGTCGGCGAGTCGCCGTATTCCGACGATGAGCCGGCGAAGACGAGGCGCTTGACCTTGGCATCGCGGGCCGCGAGCAGGATCTGCAGGGTCCCATCTACGTTGGCGCGATGGGACGGGAGCGGATCGGCGACCGACCGGGCCACCGACGGAATCGCGGCCTGATGGAGCACGTAGTCGGCGCCGGCCGCCGCGCGCGCGGCGATGGCCGGCGACGACACGTCGCCTTCCACCAATTCCACGCCGGCGGGCACGTTCTCACGCATGCCGCTCGAGAAATCGTCGACCACGCGCACGCGTTCGCCGCGCCGCAGCAATTCTTCGACGAGGTGCGAGCCGATGAAACCGGCGCCCCCCGTTACCGTGTACAACGCCATTACCGCGGCCATCCCGTCTGCGGCAGGCCGGGCGCGACCCGCAGCGAATTCTGGAAGTAGATCTTCTTCAGCACGGCGTCCGGCAGCTCCATCCCGTAGAGCTTCCAGAACGCGTGGTAGTTTCGGTAGTAGTCGAAGTACTCGTCCGCCGTCTCGAATACGCGCCAATAGTACGGGAACTCGGCCGGCGCGTAGGTGTCCTTGCCGAACAGGATGCGGTCCTGATACTTCACGAAGAAGTCGCGCGCCGCCCGCGGCTGGCGACCGAAGTCGTACAGCACGGCCGAGACCTCGAGGACGAGGTTGGGGTATTTGTCGAGCAACTCACCGCAGGTCTTCAAATCCTGCGCGCAGTAGCCGAAGTGCGCGGCGATGAAGCGGGTCTTCGGATGCTGCCGGAAGAGGTCGTTGCGCTCCGTGATGAGCGTCTCGAACGTGACCTGCCCCGGACCGTAGTTGCGACGGTCGGAGAAGAGCGCCAGCTCGAGCCACCGCTCGTTGTGCATGTCGAGCGGCTGGAAGAACTGCGGCGGCTCCGCCGTGTGGATGATGACCGGGATGTTCATCTCCCCGGCCATGTCCCAGAGCGGCGCGAGCTCCGGATCGTTGATCTTGAGGCGCGTGCCGTCCTTCTTCAACGTGTCTTTGCCGGTCTGCTTGAAGATCTTCAGCCCGATGGCGCCCGCCGCGACGTCCGCCTTGAGCTGGGCCGCTGCGCGCTGGCCGTAGCCCGGCGCCACGTTGGCGAAGCCGTCGAGCCCGTTGGCGAACACCTTGAAGCGATCCGCATACTTCGTGGCCTTGATGTAGTCCGTCTTCTGCTTCAGCGCGTCGCCGAAGCCGCCGCTGAGGTTGGTGAGCACGCGCAGGCCCATCGCGTCCATTTCCTTGATGAGCTGGTCGATCGTCTGCGGCGTCGGGCCGGTGTGGCTGTGGATGTCGACGACCGGGAACTTCGCCTTCGGCACGAGATGCTCGGCCGTGACGAGCGTGGACTTCGGACGGTAGTCGAGAATCGACGGCGGCGCGAACTCCGGCGCCTGGCACGAGCCAATGCGCACGAGCGTCGTGCCCTTCGGGCACTCGCCGCTGGCGTCGGGAGGTGTCGAGGCCCCTCGCCCGCCACCGCGTCCCTGCGGCGCGGCCCCTTGCGCCCCACCACCCTGCGGCGGCGCCTGCTGCGCCGTCACCGACCAACCCGCCAGCGCCATGGCCGCGGCCACGACACCGATCGTCACACTCCGCTTCACATTCCCGGTCATGCGTACTCGCTCTCCGTGCGTGAATCCCACTCGTCTCTGGCCAGTGCGGGGGCGCCGGCCGCCGCTATTTCGGCCAGCCGTCCTGCGGCAGCCCCGGCAGGAGCTTCAGCGCGTTCTTGTAATAGAGCTTCTTCAACACGTCGTCCGGCAGGTCCATGCCGTAGAGCTTCCAGAAGGCGTGGTAGTCGCGGTAGTAGTCGAAGTACTCGTCCTTCGTCTCGAACACGCGCCAGTAGTACGGGTACTCCTCCGGCGCCCACGCGTCCTTGCCGAAGAGAATCCGGTCCTGATACTTGATGAAGAACTCGCGCGCCGCGCGCGGCTGGCGACCGAAGTCATAAAGCACCGCGCCGACTTCCAGCGACACGTTCGGGAACGTGTCGAGCAGCGTCGCGCATTTCTTCAGATCCTGCGCACACCAGCCGAAGTGCGCCGCCACGAACTTGGTCTGCGGGTGCTTGCGGAACAGGTTGTCGCGCTGCTTCATCAAGTCGTCGAACTTCACGTCACCCGGCGCGAAATGCCGGCGATCGGAGAAGAGCGAGAGCTCGAGCCACCGTTCGTTGTGCATGTCGAACGGCGAGAAGAACTCCGGCGGCTCGGCCGTGTGGATGAAGGCCACCATGTTCAGCCGCGCGCAGGCGTCCCAGAACTTGTCGAGCTCCGGATCGTCGATCTTGAGCAGGCTGCCGTCCGGCTTCTTCGTGAAGAGGCCGAAGCTCTTGCTCACCTCGCCGATGCCGATGGCGCCGGCCTTGACGTCGGCCTCGAGCTGCGCGATCGCCTTGTCGGCCCAGCCGGGGCCCACGTTGCTGAAGTTGATCCCGGTCAGGATGCGCACGCGATCCTTGTTCGCGCCGCTCGCATTGACCGCCGCCACGCGCGTCTGCAGCGCCTGCCCCGACGAGTTGTCGGCGCTGATCATCACGCGCAGCCCGATCTTGTCCATGTCGGTGACGAGCTTGCTGATGCCGTCGGCCGACGTCACGAGGGCGCCGGGATGGCCGTGGAGGTCGATGGCCGGGAACTTGGCCTTCGGCACGAGGTGCGCCTCGGTGACGAGCGTGGACTTCGGACGGTAGTCGACGATCGACGGCGCCGGGAATTCCGGCGCCTGACAGCTGCCGATCCGCACGAGCGTCGTGCCCTTCGGGCACTCGCCATTCGCATCCGGCGGCGTCGACGCTCTACCACCGCGGCCACCCTGTGGCGCCCCGGCCGCCGGCGGCGCCTGCGGCTCCGCCCGCACCATGCTCATTGCCGCCAGACCGGCCATGATGGCGACGCTGGCCACACCCGTTACAAGCCACTGCTTCCGCATGCGCACTGATCTCCTGCCCCGTCCAGGGGCGTCTCCCGAGATGACGAACGACAGCACAACCGCAGTACGACGATAAGCCGAATTCTGTCCCCGCCTTCGCGACCTTGCGGTCGCTATGGCGGGTGACGACCATTCCTCTAGACCGGCCATTGCTGGACGGTTCAAGCAACCGACCCGGGAGCCTCGGACGGGCCGTCCGCTCACACGTCCTGTGCCCTTGCGGGCACGGCGTGCGCTCCCCTATTTGGTTTTGCTCCGTGCAGGGTTTTGCCTGCCACTCGCCTTACAGCGAGCGCGGTGCGCTCTTACCGCACCTTTTCACCATTGCTTGCTCGCGCGAACGCGAACGTCAGCTGTGTGTTTTCTGTGCCACTGTCCTTCGAGTTGCCTCGACCGGGCGTTACCCGGTGCACTGCCCTACGGAGTTCGGACTTTCCTCCCCCCACCTTCGCTCGCTGACGCGAGCTTCGGCGGGCGGCGATCGTCTGTCGTACTGCGGCTGAACTGTCAAAGAGCGGCGAACGCTTACTCGTCTTGCCGGATATTGTACTGCTCCAGCTTCTTGTACAGGTTGCTCCGCGGGGTATCAATCACCTCCGCGGTCTTCGAGATGTTCCACCCGTGCTCGCGCAGCTTCTCGATCAGAAACGCGCGCTCCGACACTTCCTTGAACTCACGCAGCGTCGCCGGCAGCGGCGCCTTGGCCGCCGGGACGTCCACGGGCGCCGCCTCCGGCATCGGGTCGGCCACCGGCAGCTCCGACGCCGGCAGGGCCACGGCGACCGACGGCGATGCGGGGACGGCCACGGCGGCCGGGCGGGGCGCGATGCGCGCGAACATCTGCACGTCGGCCGCCTCGATCACGTCGCGGTCGCTCATGATCAGCAGGCGCTCGACCACATTCCGGAGCTCGCGGATGTTCCCCCGCCACCGCGCCTGCATCAGCGCCTGCATCGCGCCAGGCGCGAAGCGCGGCACGCGGCGGCTGTTGTTCTGCGCGAACAGATTCGCGAAATGCTGCACCAGCGCCGGGATGTCTTCCACCCGCTCGCGCAGCGGCGGCACGAAGATCGGAATCACGCTGAGACGGAAATACAGGTCGTCGCGGAACCGGCCCTCGGCGATCTCGGCCTCGAGGTCCTTGTTGGTCGCCGCAATCACGCGCACGTCGACCTTGACGGTCTTGTTCGAGCCGATCCGTTCGAGGTCGCCTTCCTGCAGCACGCGCAGGACCTTCGCCTGCGTCTTGGCGCTCATGTCGCCGATTTCGTCGAGGAAGATCGTGCCGCCGTCGGCCTGTTCAAACTTGCCGATCTGCTTCTCGGTGGCGCCGGTGAAGGCGCCACGCTCGTGGCCGAAGAGCTCCGACTCGATCAGCTCCTCTGGAATCGCCGCGCAGTTGACCTCGACGAAGCGCTCCTTCGCGCGCTGGCTGTGCCGGTAGATCGCGCGCGCTACGAGCTCCTTGCCGACGCCGCTCTCGCCGAGGATCAGCACCGTTGCGGTCGTCGGCGCCGCGCGTCGCACCTGGTCCATGATCGTCTTGAGCGCCGGACTCGACCCCACCAGCTGATGCT
>CAYFLU010000017.1:26196-29358 GCA_964343975.1 uncultured Solibacteraceae bacterium | reverse complement strand
TCATGTCCGGCTCCGATACTGACGCACGCGTTCGACGAACGCGCGGCTTTCGTCTTCGACCGACGCCGCCGCGAGCAGGCCGCCACCGACGAGCAGCATCGTGTCGATGCCGTACTCATCGAGCACGTCATCCACACGCGCGGTGACCATGCCGCCGCCGGCCACGGGCAGGCTCGGCTTCCAGTGCGGCGACGTCGCGCGCGCGGCGTCGACGAGCGTGTGGCAGACCTCGCGAGAGAAGCCGAAGCGTCCGCCGTGATTGGCGAACGTCGTCGCGTCGGCGCCGCACATGCGATAGAGCGTGCCGAGCAGCACATCCGGCGCGATGCGCGCGCCGCCGCTGAAGGTCGGATGCGTCATGAGCGGCACGCCGGCCATCCCCGCAAGCTCGGCGAACACCGGGAGCCCGATCAGCATCGGCGACACGAGGAACAGCCCGACACCGCACTCGCGCGCGATGCGGAGCTGCTCGAGGATCGCGCTCGGCGACCCCGAGAGCGTGGGCGCATAGCAGGTGCGACGCCCGTGCGCGCGATTGGCCTCGTCGATCACGCGTTGGATCACGGGCACGCGCTCGGCGAAGCGCGAATACGACTGGTTCGTGAGGCCGTGATCGTCTTTGACCACGTCGATGCCCGCGCGCACGAAGGTGCGCGCGAGCGTGGAGAGCTCGTCGAGCGTCAGTCCCTGCGGTTTGATCGCGGTGCAGGTGAGCGCGCGTCCGTGGGCGCCGGTGCGTTCGCGCAGGCCGTCGATGCCGAACCGTGGGCCGGCGAAATGCGCGGCGTAGCCGGCCGGAAAGGTCAGGCCGGTGAGCTCCACGTCGCGGTGCATGGAGCCGTTGCCGAAGACCATGTTGATGAGCTGCGAGATCTCGTAGCCGGTGGTCTCGGCGGCAATACTGAGCACGACGTCGAACCCGCCGTCCGCCTCGGTGATCGCCTCGACGCGCGCGAGGATCTCGTCGCGCACGAACGCGGTGCGCACGGCCGCGAGCGGCACCTCGACGCTTTGCTCGATGGCGAGCGCCTCCGCGCGTGCGCGGCGGTCGTCGAGCGGCGCGGCGATGCGGTAGGTCGCGAGGATGCGCGCGCCGCCGGCGTGTTCGGTCTGATGCACCGGAGAATTCTACTCGGGCCGGCGTCGGCCGCTGAATCAGCGGCCGACGACGATCAGGCGACCTTTGCCGGGTTCGATGCGGATGGCATCGCCCGGCGCAAAGGTCGCGGCCGTCTGGAAGTCGCGGATCACGGGCGACGTGAGCGTCGCCTTCGCAGGATCGAGCCCGAGCGCGAGCCAGTCGATCGAGAGCCGCACATCGACCGGCTCACTCGCCCAGCTGGCGAGCGCGACCATCGTCTTACCGTCGCGCACGTAGCTCGTCGCCAGCACCGACGGATGATTCGTCTTCACGGGCGCAGTGGGCACCCAGTAGCCGATCATCCGCGCGTCGGCGATGCCGAACTCATCCCACGCCGACCACAGCGGCTTCATGTCCACGCGCGGCATCCGCGCCGTCATGCCGTAGACCATGCCGCGCCACGCGTTGCCGCCGTCCTGCAGCATCTCGCTCATCAGACCGAACGGGAGCCCCGACACCTCGGTCATCCAGAAATCGGGCGCCGAGTTGTAGTCGAAGTACTCACCGAACCACAGGCGGTCGATGAACGGAAAGTGCTCCATGTAGAGGTTCGCGCTGTTGGCAAAGCCGTCACGCACGTTGAACTGATTGGCGGAGTGCAGATCGATGAGCGGTTGCGGACGCCCGCGCTCGAGGACCTTGCGCACGCGCTTCATCGTGAACCGGTCGAACGCCACGTCGTCGATATAGAGCCCGTCGATGCCGACGTTCTGCACGAGCCAGTTCAGGCCTTCCACGTAGAAGTTGTGCCAGCGCGAGACGCCGCTCGTGACGATGGCCACGTCCTTGATCGCCGGCACGAACCAGCCGGCGATGTAGTCGCCGCCCACGTGCTCCTGCAGGAAGGAGTAGCCGCCGCCGGGGCCGGGCGCGAGCACTTCATGGCCGAGGCTGAGGAGCGCATACATCTCCGGCGCGTGGTTCGTGAGCTCGCGCACGGTGTAGTAGATCTTCACCTTCAGCCCCTTCGCGTGCGCGGCATCGACGTACGCCTTCATCTCGGCGGGGCGCAGGAACGGGTAGTTGATGAACGGATTGATGTCCGTGTTGTGATGCACGTTGATTGTGTTCGCGCCGTTGGCAATGACCTCGTCGAGCGGCTTGAACGCGTGGAAGTAGCGCGTCGAGAACTGCGTCTTCGGGTCGATCGGCTTGAAGGGCGTCACCGTGAGTCGCACGTTGAAGTAGAGCGGCGCGTCACCCGGCTTCATCGTGCGGGCGCCGCTGCCACAGCGGGCGAGGAAGGCGTCGCCGTCTTCGGCGAGCCGGCAGCTGCCGCGCCCGTTGTTGGCCCAGGAGGCCGGCATCACGAGCGGCTTCAGCGTGTAGAAGTTCGTGTTGAGCGGCCGCACGTACTTCTCGTCCTTCAGGCTGAACTGGAGGCCGGCGTTCACATCCCCGAGCCAGGCGCCATCCTGGTTGTTCTTCACGTCCCACTTCCAGTCGAGCGCGTCGGGACGCAGGCCGCCTTTGCGGCCCATGCCGAGCATGTACTTCGCCACGCCACGTTCTACCGGGATGTCGAGCCGCACGTCGTCAAGGGCGACCGACTGCCGCGACGTGAGCTTGAGCGTGTATTCGATGGTGCCGTCGAATTCCATCTGTCCGCGCAGCGTCAGTTGCAGCGGACCGGCCGTGCTCTGCGTTTCCCACGTCACCACGCCCGGCGTCTTCTTCGTGAAGATCAGCGGACCGTTGATCCAGCGACGCAGCGCCGGGTCCTTGCCGACCGGCCCGAACGAGATCGGCGCGGCCAGGATCTCGCGCCGCGCGCCGGTGATCGACGTCATCTCCATCGAGAACTGGCTCTGAATGCTGTCGGGCAGCCCGTTCGCACCGATGAGCACGCGACGGCCGAGCACCGACACCGTGTTGCCCTCGACCGTCATCGGCGTGTACGGCTTCACGAGGCCATCGTCTTCAGCGAGCGTCGAATCGAGCCACCGCAGACGCGTCATCGCCGACGGTGTGTCGTCACCGTGCGCGCGGATCACGTCGGGCGTGACGGTGAGCGACACACG
>CAYFLU010000017.1:0-26096 GCA_964343975.1 uncultured Solibacteraceae bacterium | reverse complement strand
GCGGCCTCGAACACGATGTCGCCGGCTTCGCGCGTGATGGCCACGCGCATCACGTTCGCCACCGGCTGCTCCGTCTGCGCGTTCACGACGATGAGATGTTTCTTCTCGGGATTGGCATCGCGACGGCGCCACGGCAGATACACGTGCACGGCCTCCGCCGCGGCAGACACCGTGATCACGGCGCGCTGATTGCCGAGCGTGTCGGGCACCCAGGTGCCGATCGAATAGCGTGCCTCTGGCGCCGGCGCCGGCACCACGAACGCGGTCGTGCCGCTCCAACCGGTGACCATCATCCACAGAACTGCCGACACCAACGCCGTGCGCCTCATCGTGCAACCTCGATTCGGGCTCTATAATGCAACCGTTGGACGCTGCCGCGATCGATCCCGACAAAATCCTCGCCGACGTGCCCGGCCGTCCGTCGGAGAGCTACTTCTGGCGACGAAAACGTGATCGCTGCCTGGCACTGCTGAGGCGCCACGCCGAGTTCGCTGCGCCGGCCCGCACGCCCACCACGAAGACGTTTCTCGATCTCGGCTGCGGCTGGGGCACGGATCTGTACTTCTTCACGCAGGCCCAACAGGCGTTCCGCGCCAGCGGCGCGCCCAGCCACACGTGGCACTTTCTCGCCATCGACGGGCAGGAAACGAGCCTGGCGCTGACGCGCCAGCGTCTGGCCACGGCCACGGTGCCGGTAGACATCCGCCGCGCCGATTTCGAGTCGGCCATTCCCGTGCCGGATGCCACCGCCGACGTGCTCTTCTGCTCCGAGGTGATCGAACACCTGCTGGATCCGCTGCCGCTGATTCGCGAGTGGCGTCGTGTGCTCAAGCCCGGTGGGCTGGTGCTCGTGACGACGCCCAATGAGCCGAACCTGCTGCAGCCGTCGTTCTACAGTCGCGCGCGTCGTGAGCGGAACCGGCAACGGCTCCTCAAGACGCCGACCGTGGTCACGACGCCGGAGGGCGAGACGTTCAACTACTGGGGACACATCGGTATTCGCCCCATCGACGAGTGGGAAGCGATCTTCCGCGCGGAACAGCTGGCGCTCGTCGACTTCGAGCGTGGGGCGCTCGTGTACGGCACGTCGATCCACGATCATCCGCTCGTGTTCTGGCCGCGCATGCTGGCCGAACGCGTGCTGGACGCGCTGCCGCGGTCGCTGACGCGGTTCGTATCGGACGAGCTGATTGCGTTGTACCGCGTGGCGCGTTAGCGCCGCGCGGGTTTGAGGACGCCGTAGAAGGCGGGAATCGTCAACAGATACGCGACGCCGGCGCTGGCAATCACCGCCGCCAGACCAAATGCCGTCGCGACGATCGGCACGATCGCCGCGCCGATGACCGAGAAGCAGCCGTTCACGCCCCAGGCCCAGAGGAACATCTCTTCCTTCTTCAGCCGGGTCAGCGCGCCCATGCCGGTGGCCATCGGGAAGCCCATCAGGAATGCCGGCGGCGCGATCAGCACGAAGCAGCAGATCATGCGCACCGCGTAGGGCAGCCCGCCGATCGCATTCAGCACCGGGCTCAGGATGACGGCATACAGGAGCAGCAGCGCACCGATCGCCATCGCCACGCGCGGCAGCATCGTCTCGGCACGATCCGTGTAGCGCTCAGACACAAAGCTGCCGAGGCCCGAGAACACCAGCATGCCGGTGATCAGCACCGAGGCCGACACCGTGCCGTTCGACAGCGCTTCGATGAACTGCGCGATCAGGCCGACTTCGACGGTGATGTAGCCAAAGCCGAGACACGCGAAGTAGAGAATCGTCTGCGCCTTGCCCGGATACCGACTGAACGTCGTCCGCCAGCTGAACACGACGGGAATCGCGATGACGACGGCCCCGGCCACGATGGCGATGGCGAGCGTGGCCCACAGCAGCAGGTAGCCCCACTCGTCCTGCAGCAGTTCGAGACGGTCGGTGACCTTCGGCAGATCGCTCGGATGCACGTACGCGGCGAAATACGGCCGCTGATTGGTGAGCGGGTGCACGTCGAAGAGGTATCGCTGCTCGAACGACGCCCAGTCGTTCTTGATGAGGTCCTGCCACGCGAGCTGACCGAGCACCGTGGCCGGCACGATCGCCGGCGCCGATTCGTTCGGTGCCTGATCGGCCGCACCGGTGGAGCCGGCGCCGAAGAGCGAGCTGCGGAAGTCCGCGAACACGTGATCGCCGGCCTTCACGTCCACGGCGATACCCGGCGAGTAGATCTCGTCGAACGACATCGCCGACGTGTGCTTGCGCAGCGTGTCGATGTCGGCGGCGGTGAAGCCGCTGCGCTTGTAGAGCACGGTGGCCGTCGAGAGATAGCTCGACGCGACGAAGAAGTGCTTCGCGATGTCGGTGTCGCCGTTCGCGCGCGCGGCCTCCGCCATCGTCGCGTAGAGGCGCAGGATCGACTTCGGCGGCTCTTCCTTGTTCCAGAGCGTGACCGAGAGCACGCCCGTGTCGGAGAGCGCGCGCATGTACTGCTGCATCGCCTCCTTCGTGTAGGAGTACTTCTCGACGATCGCGAAGCCACCCGGATTCGACAGGCCCGCCGAATCCGCGAGGCTGAGGTCAACGACGTCGTAACGCTCGGCGGTGTTGGCGAGATAAAGCCGGCCATCGTACGGGATCACGCGCACGCGGCTGAGGACGTCGTTCGTGAAGGTCTTCAGGACCGGGCTCTCGTGAAAGGCGTTGAGCAGCGCCGGATTCGCCTCACCCACCGTCACGCTCGACGCCTTGCTGTGCAGCGCAACCATCGTCGAGATGCCGCCGCCGAACTGCACGACGAACGTCTTCGGCGCCGTCGTGACGAGGTACGGATAGATCATCGGCAGGTACTTGAAGTACGCCGAGTCTTTCTCCGACAGATCGCGCATCACGCCGATCGGGCCGTCGCCGTCGATGTAGAGCCCGAGATACGCGTTCGCGGGCATCTCCGCTAAGTTCAGCGACGCGTTGTCCGACAGGCCTGGCGCGAAATGGAGGTACGAGCTGCTGTAGACCTCGATGTGGCCGAACGGCGACACGCTGTCGTACTCGCGCTTCGCGTCCGGAAACTTGCGGGCGTAGGAGACGCCCTTGTAGTCGGACACCGCGAGCGTCGAGAGCTCGAAGCGCTCCGGCAGCACGAGGTGCGCCGCCGACGACGCGACCACGACGACGACCATCGCGACGGCGCTCTTCGGGGAGCCGGTGCCGAGGAACCAGAGCACGCCACCGACGCCCGCGAGGATCACCGGCAGGAGCACGAGCTGTTCAGACGGCACGGCGAAGAGCGCGCCGAGCATCAAGAGGCCGCAGAGACCGGAACCGAAGAGGTCCGCGAAGTACACGCGCCCGAACACCTGCTTCGCGCGCAGAAACACGGTGCCGAGGAACATGCCGCCTGAGAGGAACGGCAGGAGGTAGAGCGCGAAGTTGGCGACAAGGCGCCACTTCTGCTGGGCGTCAGAGACGAGAAAGATCGGGTTGAACGGGAGCTGCTGCGCCGCGAGGTTGGCGCCGATCACGAGCGGGCCGAACAGGAGGAGGGACGCGCCGATCACGCCCGCCCAGTGGCGGTCGAACCACGGCCGCGCCAAACACATCACGGCGCTCGTGAGCCCGAACCCGAGCATGGCGAGCGAGACGACGAGGGAGCCGAAGTGCGCCCAGCTCCCCTCCGAGAACACGCGCATCGCGCCGATCTGCAGCGCGATGAGCGCCCCGGCGACGCATCCGACAGCGGCGTACATCAGCCACTGGCGTACGCCGGTCCGCGACCACTCAGGAGACGTGGCCGCGGCTGATGTGGATTGACTCACTGCTTGCCGGACCCGCCGTTGTGCGAGCCGACGATCTTGTTGCCTTCGAGCTTCGTGAAGGGCACGAACGGCACCACGCGGCCGTTGTAGATGTCCGAGCGCGTGATCTTCACGGTGCCGTCAGGATTCGCTTCCTTCGTCACCTTGAGCACGTGCTGCTGCCCCGGGGGGCCCACCGGGATGACCATCACGCCGCCGGTCTTGAGCTGCTGCAGCAGCGACGGCGGAATGTGATCGATACCGCAGGTCACGACGATCTTGTCGAACGGACCGGCTTCTTCCCAACCGTAGTAGCCGTCGGCCTGCTTCGTGTGCACGTTCGTGTATTCCGAGTAGCCGCGCGAGATGAGACCGTCGTACACGCTGCGCGTGCGGTCGGCGAGCGGCTTGATGATCTCGATCGTCCACACCTTGTCGGTGAGGTGGCCGAGCAGCGCCGACTGATAGCCGGAGCCCGTGCCGATCTCGAGGACCTTGTCGCCCTTCTTGATGTCGAGCGTGCTCGTCATGCGGCCGACCGCGTGCGGACCCGAGATCGTGACGCCGTAGCCGATGTCGAGGAAGTTGTGCTCGTACGAATGCGAGAGCGAGATCTTGCGCACGAACTCTTCACGCGGCGTGAGCAGGAACGCGCGGCGCGTCTGGTCGTTGAGCAGATCGCCCACGCCCATCATCGCCTCGTAGCGATCCCAGCGCTCCGCGAGGAACTTCGGATCCTCGCCGCGGTTCTTCACCATCCACTCGATGAAGTGATCCTTGCTGTCGGTGGGCGGCGCCATGTCGAACGTGAACGCCATGGGCGGTCGCGACTTGGTGCCCGGACCGACGAGGTTGCTGCCGCCCCCACTGCCCGGCTCGGACGCCGCCGCGCCGGTCGGCGCCGGCTCGGGCGCGGACGCCGTCGTATCAGGCGCAGGTGCGGGCGCACTTTCCGTGGCAGGCGCCGCGGCCGCCTTCTCGGCGTCCTTTGGCGCGTCCGCCTTCTTCGAACCACCACCACACCCAACGGCGAACACGGCCACAGTGACAGCCGTCACGCCCAACACAGCGAGTCGATTCCTGAACATCTCGTTTAACAGCCTCGTGGATCTAATTATGTGGCCTTTCGGGCCTTACTTTGAGCCTTTCAGCTTCGCATAGAACGCATCGATCGGCGCAAACGGCCCCAACCGGTGCTGTTCGAGCGGAAACGGATCGGCGTATGGCCCGTAGGGCGAGTCCACCGGCTTGGTCGATCGGTCGGGATAGTCGCGGTCGAGGTTGGCCATCGCCGGGCGTGGCTGCACATTTATGTAAGCCGCGACGTCGTACGCCTCATCGTCGGTCAACGTGGCCTGGCCGAGCGGCATCTTGGCCTTGATGAACCGGGCGGCGGTGAGCACCCGATGCATGCCGGCGCCGTCATTGAAGCTGTCGTCGCCCCACAGCGGCGGATACACGTAGCCGCGACGCGGGTCGTTCTCGGCTCGCAGGCCCAGACCGTCGGCACCATGACATCGCGCACAACGGGCCTCGAACACCACCTTCCCGGCCGTCGGGTTCGCGGCGCGGTCCGGCGTGGCAAACGCCTTCGGCTCATGCACCGCCACGCGCGACTTCTCAGTCAGCTTGAACCGGGCGTTGAGCGCCTTGATGTAGAGCGCCATCGCGTTCAGCTCGGGACTGTCATCGGGCAGCACGCGCCCGTTCATGCTGCGCGTCATGCAGCCCTGAATGCGCAGCTTGATATCGCCGACCATGCCGTCGCGGCCCGACGGGCGCGGATAGCGCGGGTCCGTTTCGAGCAAGGACAACTGCCCCGGCGCCGTGCCCGCATCGAGATGACATGACGCACACTGCAACCGGCTGCCCGTGTAGCGCTTGGCCGCGTCCGGTTGATCGGGCCCCATCAGCGCGGAGGTCTCGACGATGAGCCGGCGGCCGTAGTCTTCGGTAACGAGAGTGGACGCGCTGCGGCGGCCATCGAGGCGCGCGAAAGTCACGACCATGATCAGTCCGGCGACCGCGCCGATCCATGCGACAACCTTCATCGCGCGCCTCCCTGGAAGAGACTGCGGACGTAGTGCGCGACCGCGAGTGTTTCGTCTTCGCTGAGGCGCGACGTCCACGGCGCCATTGGCGTGCCTTCGACGCCGTTCGCGATGGCGCGCAGCGCGTAGTCGAGCGTCGGCTGCTGTCGCTGGAAGTTCGCGGGCGCCATCGGCAGCGCCGCCGCGCTGAAGCCGTCACCGCCGGCGCGTTCGCCGTGGCACTGCACGCAGTGCGTGGCGTAGGTCTTCGCGCCGCGCTCGAGCAACTCCGGCGCCGGCGCCGGGTCTGTGCTGTGCGAGGCGCTCGCGCTGAGGCTCTGCACCGCCGCGACGAGTGACGCGATCTCCGCGGGCGTGCGGTCGCGCCACGCCGGCATCGCCGAGCCGGCGACGCCGTTCCACAGCACGAACGCGATCTGCTCGGCGGTGTAGCGATGCGCGGCGAAGTTCGCGGGCTTCGGCCGCAGCCCGGCCGCACCCGGGCCATCGCCCTCGCCCTTCACGCCGTGGCAGCCGATGCACGACTGGCCGAAGAGCGCGAGCCCGGCCGTGCGATCGCCGGCCGGAAGTGCCGGCACGTCACCCGCGCGACGCGCGCGCGACGCCGGCACCGCCTTCGCGAGATTCGGTGCGGTACCAAGTTCTTCGCGCCGGCCCAAGGTCTCGAGATACGCGACGAGATCACGCGCTTCCTGCGTGGGCCGGTCGGGCGCGCCGTCGAAGTAGCGCGCGAACGACGGCATCACCGAGGTCGGCGAGACGAACCGCGGATTGAAAAGATGCGTGAAATGCCAGTCGGCCGAACGCGCGCCGAACTCGTGCGCCAGATCGCGTCCGATCTCGTTCGTGTAGAACGGCTGATGGCACGACACACAACCTTCGCGAATGAACGTCTGCCGACCCCGCAACTCGCTCGCCGTCATCGCCGCCGGGCCATCGTCTTGCGCATCGGCGAGAAATGGCAACGGCAGGAAGAACAAGAGACCGATCACCATCATGACGTGCCCGGTTCGCGCCATAAAACCAGGCAACATCGCCGGCAACCATCGTCGCAACAGCAACCAGCCGAGAACACCACCGAACATGATCGGCACCGCGCCAAATGCCGTGAGGGCCCAGCCTGCGGGGCCGAATCCATGAATTAGCCGCAGCACCATCGCGACTGTGAGCGCCAGTCCTCCAGTCAGCATCAACCAGCGAACACGTCCCGGGCCACCATCGAACGGCCCGGGCCACAGGAACAACACCATGGCCACGGCCGCAATCGAGTGCCCGAGTCCGAACCAGACGTTCTGCGCGACGAGCGGCGGCAGGATGCCAAACAGCACCATCGCGAGCGCGGCGGGCATGACGCACGCGTTCAGTGCGGCGAACTTCAGCGGGGCCAGATGCCAGCGCACCATCCAACGGCCGAGCCCCGGCCACACCTGATAGAGCTGATAGAGGATGAGGTTCGCCGCGCAGCCGTAGAGCGCGACGAGGTTCGCCGCCACACGCAGGCGCCCGACCGACAGCGGCGCGATGCCGCTGAAGCCGTCCGGGTTGAACATCTGCAGGAACGCAGCAAAGAGCAGCGCGCCGAGCACGGCGACCCACGCCGATGCGGCGCGCAGGTGGCGCCGCTGCCACTCGGCCGCCTCGGCCGTCACGCGATCGTCGCCGGCGCCGGTGGTCATGATCGAGAACTCAGCCCGCGATCAAGAGCGCGTAGCCGTATTCCTGTGCGCGCGTGGTGGCAATCACGCCGGCGGCCGCGAAGTGGCCGTTCGCGACAAGGTTCTCTTTGAGTTCCGCGAGGATGTCGTCGGTCTTCGCGCCGACGGCCGTCGCCACGAGCCCCGCAATGCGCCGCGAGGCGAGGCCGCACACCGCAAAGTGCACGCCGCGCTTGGCCATCGCGTCGATGTTGCGCAGCGGATTGGCCGTGAACGGCTCACCGGCGCGCGGGTTCTCGTATTTGCTCGTGTCCGCGATGGCCTTGCCGTACTTCGCCCACATCTTGTCGTTGTAACCGAAGATCGTGGCGTTGTGACGGAAGCACACAACCGTCGCCACGTCTTTGTCCTCGAGCCCGTAGCCCGACTTGTTCGCCGTGAAGAGGTTGTTCGCGTAGAGCAGCGCTTCACTGCCGCCCGCCACCGGCGCGACGTCGATGATCACGCGATGCTTGCCCGGCAACGTGTCGAGCCACGCGTCTTCGGTGTGACGAGCGGGTGCGAATGCCGCCGGAGCCGATCCCGCGGGCGCCGCCGCCTTCGACGCGTCCTGCGCACGCGCAGGCACGCTGGCCAGCGCCACACCGGCCGCCGCCGTTCCCATAGCCGACAACAATGCCCGACGATTCTGCGTACGCGTCTGTCGTGTCATGAACGATGTGCTCCGGAGTCTGGCCGCATTATAGACAGGTCCCGCGGGCCTCGCGCGGGCCGAAGGAGAGTCGATCAGCGGCGGGTCAGATAGAAGAAGTCGCGGTTCGATTTCTGATTCACGTACTCGCCCGGCTGGAACGTGAAGCCCGGCGCGCCCGGCTCGGCCACGAGCCCGCCATCCGGGCTGCGGCGGTAGAAGAGGATCTTCGGATACGACCAGTTCACGTCGAGCTGCGCCACGTCCACGGCGCCGACGTGCGCCATGGCCAGCGCCAGCGCGCGGGCATTGGTCGAATTGCCGAGCGCGATGAACATCGTCCGGCCCGAAGCATCGAGGCCGATCGCACTCCGGCGGATGATCGTCGCGCCGCTGAGCGTGGCGCCCCAGGCCTTCGCATCCGGGTTGTCGAGCTTCGGATGCATCTTCCCTTGCTCGAGCATGCATGGCGGCGTCTGCCGGTACCACTTCACGCGCGCCGCATCCGGGCCGAGCTCGCTGAACGTTCGAATCTTCAACGTCCCGTCGTCGAGCATCGCCACCGTGCAGCCGTACGGCTTCGGCTCGAGCACGGTGACGCCGTCCACGCGCATGCCCCAGTGGCCGTGCTCCGCCATGAAGCCGCCATTGAACGCGGCCACGAGCCGGTCGTGATCGGACGCCGGAATGATCGCCGCGCGCGCCGGTGTGCCGTCGCGGTACCGCTCGCGTGCTTCCGCCGTTTCCGCGCGAGGTTCCTGATAGCCGGCGACCAGATGCAGCGAGAACTGCGTCACGTCGAGCGCGTAGAGAAACACTTCGGTCCACGGCCGGTCTTTGTCGGGATGCAGCAGCGTCTTGAACACCGCGCCAGACGTGTCACCCGGCACAGCCGCGGGCACCCACACGCCGTCGCCGTCGGCGCTGAAGCCCTTCAACATCGGCCCCACATCGGTCGGGTGGTAGGCCAACACCACCGGCGCAGCCCCTGCCGGATTTCCGGCGCCGGCCTTCCCGCCGTCTTTGGCGGCCCACGGCGAGGTCGGCGCGTCCTGCACGCGACGCCACCGGTTGAAGATGTCCTGCACGTTGTACGCGGTGTCTTCGAGTGCGGCCACGCGATCAGCGCCGATCATCCGGCGCAAGCTCGACGCAAAGAGCGGCCCGGCCCACGCCGTCTGGTTCGCCAGCACCCACATGACCAGCAACACACCGGCACTCGACCCGCCCCACATCAGCCAGCGTCGACGACGCTCGTTGCGCCGGCGCGCGAGTTCGAGTTCCTGATCACGATGTTTGGAAGGCGGACGAGTCAGCACGATGTAACGGGACGTACAATTGTAACGTGCGCCTGCGCCGGCGGTTGAACACGGTGCTGCTGCAGTGGTTCCTGCTGCTCGTTCTCATCTCTGGAACCGTCTGGGTCATTGCCGTCCCGGGCCTTCGCGCTACCCTCGTCGACGATCGTCAGGAACTGGCCGGCGCCGTGGCACGCGCACTCGACGCCACGCTCGCGGCCTCGAGTCAGGCGCTCGACCAGCTCGCCGCCGACCTCCCCGCCGCCAAAGACCCCGCGCCGCTCCTCCATGCCTTCCGGCTGCACTCGCCCTTCTCCGACGCGACCTACATCGTGGACGATGCCGGTCAAGTCATCGCCTCTGATCCGTCGGCGAAGACGCCGATTCCACTCGACGTGATCCGCGCGCACGAAGGCGTGACGCCGGCCGTCGTCACAGACACCGGCGCCGTGGTGGCGGTCGTGCAGCCGTTCAAAGTCGGCACGGCGGACCGGTACGCAATTTCCGAAATGCGCGTGGCCTCGTCGTCGCTCCGGAATCTCCTCGCCGAGATGCCGCTCGATGCCTCACTGCAGGTGACCGTACTCGACGCGAACCGCGCCGTCGTGGCCTCGCGCACCGACGCGCCCGACGCGAGCGACGTGATCGCCGTCACGGCGCCGCTGCGCTTCGCCCCCTGGCAGGTCCGCATCGCCCAACCAAGGCGGCTCGCCTTTGCGGGGCTCACGTCGCTCAATCGCGGGTTCCTCATCACCGCGTTCGTGCTCGTGCTCGCATCGGTGCTGCTCGCCGGAACGCTCTCGCGTTCGGTCGTGCGGCCGATCCACCAACTGTCGCAGCAAGCCGAGCGCATGCGCGGCGGCGATCTCTCGAGCGCCATCGCGGTGAGCGGCGATCACGAGATCGCCGTGCTCGGACGCACACTCGACGAAGCCCGCGTTCGGCTCGCGACGACGCTCGGCGCGCTGCAGGCGTTCAACGAGCGACTCGAAGCGGAAGTGGCCTCGCGCACGGCGGTGATCGCCGCACAGAACGAACAGCGCAAAGTGCTCGTGCGCAAGATGATCAGCGCCACCGAAGATGAGCGCCGGCGCCTCGCCCGCGAACTGCACGATGAGATCGCGCAGCTGCTCACCGTGATCCAGCTGTCACTGCACGAGATGGAAGCCACGTCGCCGGCGGTCGCGCGCGCCACGGCCCTGCTCGCGCAGACGCAGGCGGAAGTGCACCGCATCATCCACGACCTCCGGCCGTCGCTCCTCGACGACCTCGGCCTGGCCGCCGCGATGCGGTCGTGGGCCGAGGATCACCTGAAGCCGTCGGGCGTCCAGTTCACCCTCGACATCGACGAGGCGCTGCCGCACGCGCCCGAGCGCGACACCGTGATCTTCCGCATCTTCCAGGAGCTGGTGACGAACGTGCTCCGCCACGCGCAGGCCGAGCAGGTCGGCGTGTCGCTCTACGCGCGCGACGGCCGGATCGTGCTCGAGGTGGAAGACGACGGCCGCGGATTCGATGCGGACGCGAAGACGAATCGCGCCGGCGTGACCGGCATGCGCGAACGCGCCGCCCTCGTCAACGGCACACTCCGCTTCGAGAGCGAACCCGGCGAAGGCACGCAGGCCGTGCTGGAGATCCCCTGCCAATGATCCGCATCCTGCTCGTCGACGATCACGATCTGCTGCGCGCCGGCGTGCGCGCGATCCTCGAGAAGGACCCGACGTTTCAGGTGGTCGGCGAATCCGGCGACGGGCAGGACGCCATCCGCCTCGTCGCCGACCTCCACCCCGACGTCATCCTCATGGACGTCAACCTGCCGGGCGGGCTCGGCGGCCTCGACGCGACGGAAGCGATCGTGAAGGATCATCCCGACGCGAAGGTGATCGTGCTCACGCAGTATGAGAACCGCGAGTACATCCGCCGCGCCCTCCGCATCGGCGCGCGCGGATACCTGCTGAAGCGAAGCGTGGCCGAACAGCTGAAGGACGCGATCCGCACCGTGCATCAGGGGCAACGCTATCTGCATCCCTCGGTCGCCGATGAACTCGTCGACCTCGTCACCGCGGGGCGATCGATCGACGACGCGGAAGACGACTACGACCGGCTGACGACGCGGGAGAAGCAGGTCTTCAAGCTCCTCGCTGAAGGCAAGACGAGTCGCGACATCGCGAAGTACCTGTCGATCAGCCTCAAGACCGCGATGACCCACCGCGCGCACATCATGGAGAAGCTCCAGATGCACTCGCGCGCGGAGCTGATCAAATACGCGATCCGGAAAGCCGTGATCACGCCCGAAGACGCGTAGTCAGTACGGCGACAGCGTATCGGCAAAACGGCGCAGTTCCGCCGGCGACAGGCTCGTCTGCATCTCGATCCAGAAGGCGCCGCGCTCGAGCACCAGATGGCAGCGCGCGTCGTCCATCCACCACTCGGAGGCCGGCACGTCGATGAGCGGCTCGCTCACCGGCGACTGCGCCGGCCGGCTGCCGCCCTGATATTGCGTCACGGTGAGGAACCGGTCGCCCGCGCGCCAGGTGACCGAGAACGTCGGTCGCGGACTGAGCTGCACGAACATGCGCACCGGCGCGGGGCCGAGTTCGACCGGCCGATACGCGGGCAACAACGGCGTGAACCCGGCGAGCCGACGCACATCGCCGAGATCGGCGATCTCGACGGGCCCGAGGCGCGTCGTCGGAAAGAACACCGGCGTGAGCAGATGCACCGCGCGTAGTGCCGCGAACACGAGCACGGCCACGGTCACGAAACGGCCGAAGCCTCTCAGACGATCCATGGCAGCCCCACGAGCATGGCGCCGATCACCGCCGCCTCGGTTTCACGCGGCAGCACGTCGTCGACCGGCCCCTCGCCGAGGAGCACATCGACGCGCTTGCGGATGGCGGCGCGCGCGGCCAGATCGCGCGTGTCGGTCGCGTCATAGATGCCGACCAGCACCCGCGCGAGCGCACGCGGATCGCGGCCCGCGACGGCCGCATGGTCGCAGCCCACTTCCACTTCGATGCAGTACTCGCGAAACACCCACAGCGCCACCGGGTGGTAGCACTGCAGCATGCGGACGATGAAGAGCGCGTGCGAACGGAGCCAGCGACCGCCGTGCCAGTGCGCGTGCTCGTGCGCGAGCACGAGCTCGAGTTCCGGCGGAGTCAGCCGGTCCACCGCGCCGCGCGACACAAACAGCCGCGGGCGTCCCGGACGGCCCGACGTGGCCAGCATCACCGTCGCGTCATCGGTCAGCGCGACGTCGCACGCGCTCCAACCGGCGAGCGTCCGCGCCCGAGCGACGAGCCAGGTCGGCGCGGGCTCCGCTGAAGCGCGCGGCAGCGCAAACGCCGGCAGCAACTCTTGCCACCACGCAACGACGGCGGTGGCGAGGGCCGCGAGCGCGACGAGGTGCCACAACTGGAATCCGAACGGCAACGGCACAGCCAGCACACGGCCGCTGTTGAGCCAGGCGATCCGCTCACCGAATTCGATGGAGGCGCGTCCCGGCACGGCCGCAGTCACGAGCGGCACGACGAGAATCGCCGCCAACAGCCGGCGCTTGGTCCGGCCCGAGGGCACGCCGACGCGGCGCACCCACAGATAGAAGATGGCGCCCATGATCGACGAATGCAGGGCCACCTGCCACGCGTACCGCACCACGGCCCACACCGGCATCACAGCTTGTCGCCGAACAACTCCTCGTACTCCAGCGCGTGCTCGTGACGCAGCTTTTCCTTGCGAATCTTTCCCGTGAAGATGCTCGTGTCGATCGGAAACGCTTCGGGCGCCAGATGTGCGCCGGCCATGTGCCAGATCAGGACGATGAGAAAGGCGAAGAGCGCTTCATAGCTGTGCATCACCTTCGCGGCGGGGATCAGTTCGGCCGGCAGATGGCGCGACACCACGATCGGATACAGCAGGATGAATCCGGTGACGACCATGATGATGCTGCCGAAGATGAGGCCCCAGTATTCGAACTTCTGGCGGTAGTCGTAGCGGGCGAACTTCGGTGCCACGTCGGTGTAGCCGGCGTAGTAGCGCAGGTTGTCGATCGCGTCCTGGAAGTCCTTGCGGGCGAGCAGCATCGACGGCTTCATCTTGCCGAGGAGGACGCCGCCGATCGCCACGGTCAGATGCGCCGCGGTGAGAACGGCAAAGCCGATCCCGGCGGCGCGATGCACCCACCGCGCGGCGAAGATGCCGCCGATGTGATCGATCACCCATCGGCTCGCTTCGGCGCACGGCCACTTCTGCGGCATGCCCGTGACGAGGAGCAGGGCGAAGAACAGAATGATCAGCGCGTGCTGCAGCCGGCTCCACAGCGAAAACCGGATGACGTATTCGTCGTCGTGCCTCTCAATGACCATGACGCGCGCCCTCTCACCGACCGGATGACAACCGATACACGTGCAGCAGCAGATGCAGGATCAGCCCGATCACGCCGAACGGGATGAACACCGAATAGAACATCTGCACGCCCCACACGAGCGGCGCGTGCGTCGGCGACGGCGGATAGTGCGACAGCCACGCGGCCGGGAACGTCTGCGCCGTGTCCTTGTGACACTTGCCGCACGCCGCCTTGACGGTGCTCGTCATGGCCTCCGCGCCCTTCGCCTTCGGCGACGCGATGTTGTGCACGCCGTGGCAGTCGTTGCAGGTGACCACGATCTGCTGCTGGTCTTCCGGCAGGTGACGCGAGAGAGACGCCGTGGCGCCGTGGAAGTCGGCCAGATAGGTCTGCCCGACCGTCGATGAGATCTGGTATTTCGCCATCAGCGGCGCGTTCGAATGGCACTTGATGCAGGTGTCGGGCGCGCTCAGGCGGAACCGGTTCGTGCCGGGCTGCTGCACCTGATGGTGCGTGTGGCAATCCGCGCAGGCCGGCACATCCTGGTTGTCGTCCTGCACCAGCGCGCGGCCGTGCACGCTCGACGCGTACGTCTTGTAGACGTCCTCGTGGCACACGGCGCAGCTGCGCGACATCATCGCGCGCTTCTGATGCGGATTCTGGATGCTGTGGGAGCTATGACAGTCCACGCAGATCGGCGCGCTGTCGATGCCCTGCTTCAGGAGCTCGTAGTGCACGCTCTCGAGCGTGCGCGTGTAGGTGTCGAAGTGGCACTTCTTGCACATCTCGTACGTGCCCACCGTGTACTCGCGCTGGCTCGGGAATTCCTTGCCGCTCGGATGATCGTTGTCGTACTTCTGATGGCAGTCGGTGCAGACCAGCTGCGACGCATGCACGGAATGCTGCAGGTCGGCCATGTCCACATAGAGACTCACCGTGGTGCCGTCCTTGAACTTCATCTTCTGGTCTTTGTCGCTGTGACAGTCGAGGCAGAACGTCACCGCCTCCGGCAACGGCGAGGTCGCCATCGACTGCGTGGGCTTCGCGGCGGCCGTGGTGGGCGGCGCCTTCGATGGGGTGTTGGTGCTTTGCGCGAAGAAGGTGGCGGTGAACACCGTCACGAGGAGTGCCATGGTCCATCCGAACCATCGGCCGTTCACGAAACGCTGCCGCGTCATACGCGTGCCTTCCTGTCTTCGATTATGTGGCGGGAGTTGCGCCGGTGTTCTTGCGGGTATCCGGCAGTGTGCCGAGGGCGGCGGGAGCGCCGCCCTCGATCGCCTACACGGGCCGGTGCTCAGCGAGTTTCCGTGTCGTCCAGCTTCTTCTCGACGTTCGCCTTCCACGCGTCTTCCGGTTTTTCGGCAGCCGGGTCGGCCGGCGCCGCCGGCTTCGAACGCGTGAGGAAGGCGAGGGCGGGTGCCCAGCTCGGGCGCAGCACACGCACGCCTTCGGTGGCCGCTTCACCGGCCAGCGCGTAGGCCTTCGTGCCAAGCAGATGCAGCACCATCACGAACCCGATGAGCGGCAGGAACATGACGTACGCCAGACCGAGGATCGGCGCCGCCGCCAGCATGAGGATCATCGGAATCCGGCGATACGTCTCGAGCTCGGTGCCCTTGAGTGTGCCGGCCGTGTCGAGCGACTCGACCGTGAAGTGCTTCGTGTTGAAGTAGATGCCCGCGTCCACCGTTTGACGTCCCGTGTAGGTCTTCATAACTACCTCCGTTCTCTGACCATAGGATCGGTCTCGCCGGAGACGCGAACCATCGGGCATGTGTCCGATCTTTCGCGTACGAACGCTTGATTTTTCGGGGACGCCCCCCCGAGACGCTCTACCAGGCCACGGCCGCGCTGTTGTTGCGATTGTGCGACGCGGCCCGCATCAGACCGGTGCGCGGGTCGCGCGAGATCGCGACCCAGAGTCCCTCGCCGCCGAATCGCACATCACTCGGGTCCACTTCGAGATAGCGATAGCCCACCGCATCGAGCACCGCTTTCGGAAAGCGTCCTCTCGGTACGCGGAATGTGAGCTGTCCATTCGTCAGATCCGTGTCGGGCAGGAGGAAGTCGGGCGTGTTGATCGCCGCATCCACGGTCATGCCGAAGTGCATGACGTTGATGAGCGCCTGGAACGTGCGCTCGTGGAGCCCGGATCCCATCGACGCGAAGCCGAGCAACGGCCGGCCGTCCTTGAAGAGGATGCCGGTCTCGGTCGGCGCCGGCAAGCGTGTGCCGGGCGCGATCTGCGCGATCTGCGCCTGCTGAAACGACCCGGGATCACCGATCGAGATGCCGTCGATGTTGATCGCCGTGCGGCCCCAATCCACGCAGTTGATGCTCTGCGTGATCGCCGCGATGTTACCGTCCTTGTCCATCGCCACGACGTCGTCCGAGTGATGACCGGCCGGCGACTTCCAGCGGAACGGCGATGCGCCGGCCTGCATCTTCTGCCACAGCGCCCGCGCGTGTTCGGGCGACACGCGCGCCGGCGGCGTGAAGTCCACGCCGGGATAGATCTGTGCCTTCAGCGCATCGGGCAGGTAGCCAAGCGCGTGCACGTGCGACACGTCGAGCGCGGTCTTGAGCGCCGCGCCGTTCGTCGTCCAGTGCGGCCCGGTGGTCAGCCCCGAGGCCACGGCCAGTTGCTGCGCTTCGATCAGGTTCGTGCCGCCGTCGTTCGGCGGACGGTTCGTCTGGATCTCGTACGGTCCGATCACCGTCTTGAGCGGCTGATCCCAGATCACGTCATACGCAGCGAGGTCGTCGAGCGTCATCTTGCCGCCGTCAGCCTGCACGGCCGCGACAAGCTTCTTCGCCCACGGGCCCTTGTACATGTAGTCGGTGCCCTGCGTGGCCACGGCTTTCAACGTCGCGGCAAGCGCCGGCTGGCGGAACGTCTCACCGGCGCGGTACGTCGAGCCGTCGGGCTTCAGGAAGATGGCCTTCGTCGCCGCCAACCGCGCGAGATCGTCGCGACGGAAGGTGAACTTCTCTGCGAGATGCCGCGTGACCGGCATGCCGTGATCGGCGATGTAGATCGACGTGTCGAAGAGACGCGCGAACGGCAACCGCCCGTACCGCGCGTGCGCCGCGCCCACCCCCTTCATGAACCCACCGACGAGCGCCGTGCGGCCGCTCACCGCAGTGCCGCGCAGCCCTTCGGGCGACGCCATGTTGATGCTGCCGGGAATCGTCTTTGGGTCCGTCTCGCCCCTCACGGTGTTCCACTCCGCGTTCATCGTGGTGACCGTGCCCGTCTTCGCGTCGTAATACACGAGCGAGAGCAGCCCGAAGTAGCTGATGGGCGCGCCACCAGTGACGGTGACCTGCGTCACGGCCGCCGTGAGCGCGGCGTCCATGGCGTTACCGCCCTGCTTCAGCGCTTCGAGACCCGCCCGGGCCGCGATGCCGTTGTAGGCCACGGTCACTGCGCCGTTCTGGCCCGTGGCGACGCCGGCCTCGGTGTGGTCCACATCCTGCGCCGCGAGAAACCGCTCGTACTCGCCCTTCGGCCAAGACGCGGGCGACAGATCCGTCGCCGCACGCGACGTCGCCATCCCACCGCTCCACAACACCAGTGCCAGCACCGCAAGCGTCGTCCGCGTCTTCGTCATGACTCCTCCACAGGCTTTCGGAACAGCGTTGCTGAATTCGAGTGGTACCGCGCCAGCATCGGCCGGCGCTGCGACCAGTGCTCGATCGCGCGCACGCCGCCAATCGGCAGGACGCGCAACAGCGCCCCCAACCCCGAGTGACCGTTGCTCAGCACGTTCGAGAACACGCAATGCTCCACGAGCTCGAGCCCGGCGGCGCGTCCAAGCGTCGCCACCTCGTCGGCGTGCAACAGAAAGATGTGGCCGTCGGCGTTCGGCGCGAACTGCTGCGACTCGAAGACCGACGGATCCGGATGATCGGTGAACCGCGGCAGCCTGTTCAGCACATAGCCGCCGTTGGGCGTCGTCATCACGATGTGACCGCCCGGCACCACGAGTTCGGCCGTGTGGCGCAGAAACTCATCAGGATGCGCGACGTGCTCGATCACTTCGCCAATCAGCGCGATGTCGAACGCGCGGCGAAATCCCAGCTCAAAGGCGTTGCCGGGCGCAAACCGCACGGTGCCCTGCGTGTGCTTGAGTCGCACGTAGCCCTCGAGCTCGGCACGAATGTCGTTCCACGTGACGTCGTACCCGCGCGCGGCCAATGCGAGCGTGAAGTTGCCCTGGGCCGCCGCGATGTCGATCACGCGTGCCGGCGGCGCGGCCGCGCGCGCCACCAGGCGCAACGTGTGGCGCCACCGCTCGGCATAGACGCGGGCGTACCCCGATCGTGCCTCGGCGTCGTGCAGCTCGAGGTCGTCGTAGTGGTGACTCAGCTTCCAGCTGTCGGGCCAGCTTGCGTCAAACGGAACGCGCCGCATCGGGTGATGCGCGCGAGTGTACTTCACCGAATGAACACGTCGCTCGGCCAGTCGATGGTGTCGCGCAATTGAATGAAGGACGGTCCAATCGCCGACCCGGCAGTCGTCGGCAACACGAGCCCGGCGGCCAGCGCCTGCGCGCGCGTCCAGCCCGGACGAATTCCGCCGGCCCGAGCCGCTGCGATCGCGGTCTTCTCGACCGTGCTCAACGAGGATGTCGCGAGGGCCGGGTTCATGAGGAAGACGAATTCCTGACGCCCGGACGACGTCATGACCAGATGGTGAAGACCGAACGCATGGCCGATTTCATGGGCGACAGCCGTCGCGGCCGCGGCCGTCTGACCGGTGGCGGGCGCGTTCTGGTTCACGAACGATCGGCCGGGACCGTACGGCGCCGGGCCGTAGTACGCGCAGGCGATCACACCGGCTTGCGGACAGATGGTGTTGTCGACGCGCACCACGACGGTGTTCGCGGGCAACGCCCCGAGCGAAACTCCCTTGTATGTCTGTGTGGTGGTGTCGATCGTGACGTTGATGAAGTTCGACGACGCGGCGAGGTAGTCGGGGACGAAGGCGCGCGCCGCCGTCAACGACGCGTCGCCGGCTTCCGTGGTGACGAGCATGGCGATCGTGGCGCCGTCGGGCCACACCGCGACGGAAGAGGCCGGCGCCGCCCCCGCCGAGGCATCGCTCATCGGGCCATAGCCGAAGTAGAGCGCGTCGATGACGTTGCGCATGTCGAGCGTGAAGACGGGAATTTCCTGTGCCGGCGTCGTATCGCCGCTGCTGTTGGCCACACGCGCGTAGTACACGTTCGCGGTGCGCGGCGCCGTCCACGTGTACGTGGTGTCCGTGACCGTGGCCGTCAGGACATCCGACAGCCCAGAGGCCGAGCCGATCGACAACTTGTAGTTGCCGGTCGTCCCCGTCCAGCTGAACGTGATCACGTTGGTCGTCAAGGTCACCTGCTGCGACGCCGACTTGAAGCTCGACGGAATCGACGAGGTGGTCGACGTCGGTGACGTGGCCGTGCCGGAACCGCCACAGCGAACCGCCAACAGACACAACAGGGCAACACACGCGCGACGCATCATGAATAGCTCCCGCGCGGATGTTACACCGGGTGCGAAACTACGGGGCGAGATTGTCGATGCGCCAGCCGTCGCCGTCGCGGAAGTATTTGAACCGGTCGTGCAGGCGGCTGGCACCGCCCTGCCAGAACTCGATGGACGAGGGCACGACCCGAAACCCGCCCCAGAACGACGGTACGGGAATCTCGCCGTCGCCGAACTTCTTCAGCATCTCGTCGAACTTCCGCTCGAGCGCCTGACGCGCTTCGATCACGCGGCTCTGCGGCGAGACCCACGCGGCGATCCGGCTCTCGCGCGGACGCGAGAAGAAGTACTTCGCCACGTCGGCCATCGGCAGCCGTTCGGCCGTGCCCTGAATCTTGATCTGGCGCTCGAATTCCCGCCAAAAGAACAGCAGCGCCACGTGCGGGTTGCCGCCAATCTCGGTGGCCTTCACGCTCTCGAGGTTCGTGAAGAACACAAAGCCGCTCTCGCTGACACCTTTGAGCAGCACCGTCCGCAGCGACGGCTGGCCGTCGGCCGACACGGTCGCGATGCTCATCGCGTTGGCATCGGGAATCTTCGCGTCGATCGCGGCATCGAGCCACGTCTTGAACTGCGCAAACGGATTCGGATCGAGATCCTCGCGACGCAGGTGGGCTCGCGTGTAGTCGCGCCGCAGATTGGCGATGTCGCTCATGCACTGATGTTACATCCCCGGGCCTGAAGGCCCGGGGCTCCAGGGGCCAACTGCGGGCCCTGGCTCCAGAGTCACACAGCGGTCCCGGGGCTCCACGTCGTCGATGTGGCAAACACCTCCGCGAACGCCGCCACCACCGCGACTTCCGCTTCACGCAGGCTCACGGGACGTCCGAGGTGCTTCGACAGCGACGTGACGCCGCGATCCACGATGCCGCACGGCACGATCAACTTGAAGTGGTCGAGATCGGTTGCCACATTGAGCGCAAAGCCGTGGCTCGTGATCCACCGGCTGATGCGGATGCCGATGGCGGCGATTTTCTCTTCCCGTCCACTCGCGCCGACCCATACGCCCGTGAGACCGTCCACACGACGGCCCTCGATGCCGAAGGGCGCCAGCGCGCGGATGAGGACCTCCTCGATGTCGCGCACGTACTTGTGCACATCGCGGCGGTCGGGGTTGAGATCGAAGATCGGATAGCCGACGAGCTGGCCGGGGCCGTGATACGTCACGTCGCCGCCGCGTCCGGTCTCGTGGACGGTGACGCCCTCGGCGGCCAGCTCGGTGTCGGTCGCGACGATGTGTTTCGGGCCCTGACGCGTCTTCACGCCGAGGGTGATGACGGGCGGATGCTCGAGCAGCAACAACGTGTTGCCGATCGTGCCGGCGCGGCGCGCCTCGACGAGCTCGGCTTGCAGCGCGAGTCCGTCCTCGTACGACACGCGCCCGAGGCGGCGGACAACGATCGGCGTCACGTGGCGCCTTTACGCGTCCTTCTCGTCGAAGTCCTGCACGCGCTCCTTGAGGCGCGCGAGGAACCGGCCGGCGTCGGCGCCGTCGATGAGGCGATGGTCGTAGCCGAGCGTGAAGTAACACATCGGCCGGATCGCCATCACGTCGCCGTCGAGCACCACAACGCGCTTGTCGATCGAGCCCACGCCGAGAATCGCGACCTGCGGCTGGCTGATGATCGGCAGACCGAACAGCGCGCCGAAGATACCGGGGTTCGTGATCGTGAACGTCCCGCCCTGCACTTCATCCGGGCTGAGTTTCTTCGACCGCGCCCGTGCCGCCAGATCCGCCACGCTGCGGCTGAGGCCGAGCAGGTTCTTCTCGTCGGCGTTCTTGATCACCGGCACGAGCAGCCCCTGGTCGAGCGCCACGGCAATGCCGAGGTTGATGTCGCGGCGGTAGATGATCTGCTCGCCGTCGATCGACGCGTTGGTGAAGGGGAACTCGCGAATCGTGTCGACCGTGGCCTTCGCGATGAGCGACGTGTAGGTCAGCTTCGCGCCGCGCGCCTCGTAGTCGTCCTTGTGCTTGCGGCGGAAGGCCTCGAAGCGGCTGAAGTCGACTTCGTACGCGGAGTACACATGCGGCGACGTGCGGATCGACATGACCATGTGGTCCGCGATCTTCTTGCGCATGATCGACATCTTCTCGACGCGATCACCCGCCATCGACGCCGGCCGCGGCAACGGCGCCGGCTCGGCCGCACTGCCGGCCGGGCGCGCCGTGCCCTTCTCGATCGCCGTGAGAATGTCCTTCTTCGTCACGCGACCCGCAATGCCTGAACCCTCGAGCTGCGTGAAGTCGACGCCGTGCTCCTTCGCGATCTTGCGCACCACCGGCGAGGACCGCTGCCGCCGCACATCACCGAGCGTGAGCGGCGCCGCAGGCGCCGGCACCGCGGCCGCCGCCACAGGCGCAGCAGGCGCGGACGCCACAGGTGCCGCCGCCGGAGCCGCAACCGCCGGCGCCGCCGGCGTCGCCGACGCTTCATCCGGCGAACCGATCCGCGCCACCACGGAGTTCACCGGCACGGTCTCGCCCTCTTTCGCGAGAATCTCGAGCAGCACACCCGCCGCGGGCGCCGGAATCTCCGCGTCGACCTTGTCGGTGGAAATCTCAAAGAGCGGCTCGTCCTTGTCGACGGCATCGCCGACCTTCTTCACCCAGCGGACGATCGTGCCCTCGGCGATCGACTCGCCCATCTGCGGCATCGTGACTTCAGCAGCCATAAAACCTCATAGGTGTTGCACTTTCGCACCTTGCACTTCGGAACTTTCGCACCTTCGTACCTTCGCACTTTTCTCTTACATATGTATCGCCGAGCCATGCACCGCGTGCGCGGCCTCGGCCACCGCCTCCGACATCGTCGGATGCGCGTGGATGGTGCGAATCAACTCTTCGACCGTGGACTCGAGCTTGAGCGCGAGGCCGGCTTCGGCCACGAGCTCCGTGGCGCGCGGCCCGATCATGTGCACGCCCAGCACTTCGTCGTACTTCTTGTCGGCGACGATCTTCACGAAGCCGTCGATTTCGCCGGCGATCTTCGCGCGCCCCAGCACGCCGAACGGGAACTGGCCGACGACGACGTCGTAGCCGCGCTTCTTCGCTTCGGCTTCCGTGAGACCGATGCTGCCGATCTCCGGATCGCAGTACGTGCAGCCCGGGATCTGATCGTAGTTGATCGGCGGCGGGTTCTTGCCGGCGATGCGCTCGGCGAGGTTCACGCCTTCGGCCGATGACAGGTGCGCGAGCTGCGCGTGTGCGCCGGTGCCGAACGTGATGACATCGCCAATCGCGGAGATCCCGGCCACGTTCGTGCGGAAGTCCTTGTCGACCTTGATGTAACCGCGCTCGTCGATCGCGAGGCCCACTTCCTTCGCGCCCAGGCCTTCCGTGACCGGGCCGCGGCCCGTCGCCACGAGCAGCACATCCACCACGAGCGACTCGGTCTTGCCCGCGCCGTCCGCCATCTCGATGTGCACTTCACCGCTCTTGACCTTGGCCGACGTCACCTTGGTGCCGACCTTCGACGCGATGCCGCGCTTCTTGAACGCCTTCGCCAACTCCGCCGACACCGCCTCGTCTTCGTTCGGCACGAGGCGCGGCATCAACTCGATGATCGTGACCTCCGCGCCAAAGCGCTTGTAGATCGACGCGAACTCCACGCCCACCGCGCCGCTGCCCATGATCGCGAGCCGCTTCGGCACGCTCGGCAGATGGATCGCCTGGTCGCTCGTGATGATGTGGGTCTTGTCGATCTCGATCCCCGGCACGCTCCGCGGCGAGGAGCCGGTGGCGACGATGATCTCTTTCTTGGCGGTGAGGGTGCGCGCGTCGGCGCCGGTCACCTCGACCTTGCCCTTGCCGAGCAGACGGGCCGACCCCTTGATCCACTCGATGTTGTTCTTCTTGAAGAGGAACTCGATGCCCTTGGTGAGGCCGGTGACGATCTTGTTCTTGCGCGCGTGCACGCGGGCCATGTCGATGGCGGGCGAGGACACGCCGGTGACGCCCCACTCGGCCGCTTCCTGCGCGACCTTCAGCGCATGCGCATTTTCGAGGAGCGCCTTGGTCGGAATGCAGCCCCACACGAGGCAGGTGCCGCCCAGTTGCGGCGCGCGTTCCACGACGGCGACCGAGAGACCGAGTTGCGAAGCGCGAATGGCCGCCACATACCCGCCCGTGCCGGCCCCGATGACGACCACATCGAATTCGTTTGCCACGCCCTAATGTTACCGGAGGGCAGCCCTTATGCGGGCGGCCGAACTACTTGCGCGGCAGAACAGCGTCTTTGAGCTGCTTGGCGATGCGGGCCTTGACGACGGTCTTCGCGGGAATGTCGATCATCTCGCCGGTGGCCGGATTGCGTCCCTGCCGCGCCTTGCGCTTCTGCACGACGAGCTTGCAGATGCCGGGGACCACGAACTCGCCCGAGCGCTTGAGCTCGCTCTCCGAGAGCACGAGGAGCTCATCGAAGAAGTCGCGCGCGACCGTGCGCTTCATGTCGAACTTCTCGGCGAAGTGCGCAAAGAGCTCCATTTTTCCCATGCGACGCGCGTCGGCCATTCCCTGTCTCCTGAACGGATTGCGTGTGTGGTGTTGGCAAATCCGAGAGCGGTCGGTATCGTAGTGCTGGCACGGAGTACTGTCAAACGATGAACGGCACACTCGAAACCTTCCCGAACCCGCGACCTGAACGCGACTACACGATTGAAATCCGCTGTCCGGAGTTCACGTCGATGTGCCCGAAGACGGGCTTGCCCGACTTCGGCGAAATCGTGATCACCTACACGCCCGACACGACCTGCATCGAGCTGAAGGCGCTCAAGTACTACATGCTCGCCTACCGCAATCAGGGCATCTTCTATGAAGCAGCGACCAACAAGATCCTCGATGATCTTGTGGCCGCCTGCGCGCCGAAGCGGATGACCGTCGAAGGCCGCTTCACCGCCCGCGGCGGCATCACCACCAACGTCGTCGTCACACACCCGGCGCGGTAGACCAGGGGCGGCACGCCCCTTGCTCCCGTACGTCCTCGGCTGACGTCGCGCCCCCGGCGGCGCGATGCGCGTACGCAATTTCTGCGACGCGGCGCAGCCGGGGAGTACGCAATTCGTGCCACTGCTTCCGCCACCCGGCACTATCGTCTCGATCCGGCACGCGCGCTGGCGCGTGGCGCGCGTGGTGATCGCGCCCGGGGTGGCGCGCGTCGACGCGGTGGCCCTCGGGCCACGCGACGCCGGCGCCACCGTGACGTTTCTCGCGCCGTTCGACCGCATCGAGCGCGATCACACACGGTCGCGCCTCCGGCGCGTGCGACGCCAGCGATGGCGCGCCGCCTGCGACGGACTGCGTGCACGCGCGGAACACGTCACGCTGCCGCTCGCGGCGATTGACGCCGCCGTCACGCTGCTGCCACACCAACTCGAGCCGCTGCTCGCGCTCCGCGACGGCTACCGCCGCATCCTGATCGCCGACGCCGTCGGTCTGGGCAAGACGATTCAGGCGGGGCTCGCGATCGCGGAACTGCTCCGCCGCGGCGAAGCAGCGCGCGTGCTGATCATCACGCCCGGACACCTGCGCGAGCAGTGGCGCGACGAACTGCGTGCGCGCTGCGGCGTCGACGCACGCCTCGCCGACGCACCCGCGCTCGCCGCCCTCGCGCCGGCCCTGCCGCGCCACGTGTCGCCGTGGTCGCTCGACGGCGTGTGGATCGCGTCGATCGACTTCATCAAGCAGGATCACATCCTCGACGCGCTGCCCACGCGACCGTGGGACCTCGTCGTGATCGACGAAGCCCACCTGATGACAGGCGCGTCCGACCGGCGCGAGGCCGCGCATCGCCTGGCGTCCGTTGGCCGCCGCGCGCTGCTCCTCACCGCGACACCGTTCTCTGGTCTCGACGATGGCGCCGCCATCCTGCGCCTCGGCGCGCTCGACGACACCGAGCCGCTCATCGCGTTTCGGCGCTCGCGTGAGGAGATCGGCCGGCCGTCGCATCGCCGCACGCGCACGCTGCGCCTCGTGCCCTCGGCCGAGGAGCAGCAGGTGTTCGTGCTGCTCACCGCGTTCGAGCGCGCCGCGTGGCGTGCGGCCGACGCCTCGGCCGCCGACGCCACGCGGCTCTTCCTGGCGGTGCTGCGCAAGCGCGCGTTGTCGAGCGCGCAGGCACTGGCGCGCACCGTGTCGCGGCGCCTGGTCTGGCTCGACGCGCCCTCGGCACCGCCCGACGCGGTGCAGCCGCAGTTCGACTTCGGTGATGGCGAAGGCGACGTGGCGCTCACGATGACGTTGGGGTTGCCGCGCGAGCGGGAACGCGCGTGGCTGCGGCGTTTGGGCGCCGCGGCGGACGCGGCCATGCGGACGTCGAGAAAGCTCGCGCGACTCACCGCGCTGATCACGCGCACACGCGAGCCGCTGATTCTGTTCACCGAATTCCGCGACACGCTCGAGTGGGTCGCGGACGCGCTCGTGCGGCGGCACGTCGCAGCGGCCTTCGTGCACGGCGGACTCGATCCTGCCGACCTGCGTCGCGCGCTCGAGGCCTTCACCGCCGGGCGCGTGCGCGTGCTCGTCGCGACCGATGTGGCCGCGCAGGGCCTGAACCTGCAGCAACGCGCGCGCTGGGTCGTGCACGTGGATGTGCCGTGGAATCCGGTGCGGCTCGAACAGCGCGCGGGCCGCGTAGACCGGCTCGGGCAGCGCCGCGCGGTGCATGTGACGCGCCTCGTCCTCGACGTGGACGCAGACCTCGACATGCACGCGCTCGTGGACACGCGGACAGATCACGCCGCGGC
>CAYFLU010000016.1:0-30603 GCA_964343975.1 uncultured Solibacteraceae bacterium | reverse complement strand
AGATCACCAAGGTCAAGGCCGAAGTGGCCGTGGACGCGGTGTTCGACGCGATGCGGGCGGCCATGATGCGTGGCGACCGGATCGAGCTGCGTGGGTTCGGCGTGTTCCAGGTGAAGCCGCGCAAGCGCGGCATCGGCCGCAACCCCCGCACCGGCAAGGAAGTGCGCATCCCGCCGGGCCGCACCATCCGCTTCAAGCCGGGCAAAGAACTCCAGAACATCGGCAACTAGTCCTTGAACGACCAACCTTTCGAGTGGGCGACGTACGTTCCGCCCGCCCCACCGCCGAAGTTTCAGCACCGCTATTGGATCCACATCGTGCTGTTTCTGGCCACCCTGGCCAGCACGGCCTTTGTGGGCGGCGTGGACGAGGCGGGCCGCACGAACCTGCTCCACGGCCTCTGGTATGCGATCCCGATTCTGGTGATCCTGACCTGCCACGAGTTCGGGCACTACATCGCCTGCCGCATCCACGACGTCGACGCCACGCTGCCCTACTTTCTGCCGATGCCGTTTCTGCCGCTCACCGGCACGCTCGGCGCGGTGATCAAGATCAAGGAATCCTTCCCGTCGAAGAAAGCGCTCTTCGACATCGGCGTCGCGGGCCCGATTGCCGGCTTCGTCGCGTTGATTCCGTTTCTCATCTACGGCGTGGCGCACTCCACGATCATCCATGTGGATCCGAACGATGGCGCCGTGTGGCTCGGCGAGCCGCTGCTGTTCAAAGCGGTGAAGTTGCTGACCATCGGTCGGCTGGGACCGAACCAAGACATCATGATTCACCCGACGGGCTTTGCCGCGTGGTTCGGCATGCTGGCCACGTCGCTGAATCTCTTGCCGTTCGGCCAGCTCGACGGGGGACATATCGCCTACGCGGCGTTCGGCCGCCGGTCCCGCTTCATCTCGATGGCCACGCTCGGCATCGCGCTCGGTTTGACCGTGTGGTCGCTGAGCTGGATCTCGATGGCGTTGATGATGACCGCCATGGCCTGGTTCCTCGGCTTCGGTCACCCAACGGTGATCGACGAAGACGAACCGCTCGACCCGCGGCGCCGCGCGATCGCCATCACCGCACTCGTGATCTTCATCCTTTGCTTCACGCCCGTCCCGATCGACACGATCTTCCGCGGCTAGCGGCGGTCGTCCTCAGAGCACCGTCAACGGATCCACGTCGATCGTCGCGCGGCGCTTGATGTCGGGCCGATCCGCGAGCGCCGTGAGCACCGCCGTGCGCATCGCGTGCCGATGCGTACCCTTGAGGAACACCTGCACGCGATGCTCGTCCTTGATCTTCGCAATCGGCGCCGGCGCCGGGCCGAGCACCTGCCCTGACGGATAGAGCGCGCGCAGCCGCCGCGCGACCTCCGCGCCGTCCTGGAGCGCCGTCTCGCTGAGCCGATGCCGGATCACGATGTTGATGAGCGCCACCGACGGCGGATAGTGCATGCGCTCACGGAAGTCGCGCTCCTTCTCGAAGAAGGTGTCGTAGTCCTGCGCGGCCGCCGCGCGAATGCTGTAGTGCTCGGGATACACCGTCTGAATGAGCGCTTCACCGGGCTTGTCGCCGCGTCCGGCTCGCCCGACCACCTGCGTGAGCAACTGGAATGTGCGCTCCGACGCGCGGAAGTCCGCGAGGCCGAGCCCGACATCAGCCGAGACCACGCCGACGAGCGTGACCTCGGGAAAGTCGTGTCCCTTGGCGATCATCTGCGTGCCGACAAGAATGTCGACCTCGCCGGCGCTGACCTGCTTCAGCACGCGCGCGATCTCGCCCTTGCGGCGAATCGTGTCGCGGTCAACGCGCGCCACCCGCGCCTGTGGAAACCGCTCTTTCAGCTCATGCTCAAGCCGTTCGGTGCCGAACCCCGCCTGCTCGAGAAATTCGCCACCGCAGCTCGGGCACGCCTTCGGCACGCCCTGCGCGTAGTTGCAGTAGTGACACCGCAGGCGCCGCGAACCGCGGTGAAACGTCATCGTGACGCTGCAATGCGGACAGTCGATCGACGACCCGCAGTCGCGGCAGAAGACCACGGTCGAGAAGCCACGCCGGTTGAGGAGCACCACGCTCTGCTCCTTCTTGGCAAGCCGCGCATCGATGGCGTCGACCAGGGCTTCGCTGAGGACGACGTCCGAGCCGTGCGTGGCGTATTCGCGGCGCATGTCGACGACTTCCACGCGAGCCATCGGGCGATCGAAGATGCGGCGCGTGAGGCGTAACCGCCGATACCGGCCGCTCGCCACATTCGCCGCCGTCTCCATCGACGGCGTGGCGGTGCCGAGCAGCACGAGCGCCTGCTCCTTCTGCGCGCGCACCACCGCCACATCGCGGCCGTTGTACCGCGGCGCCTCGTCCTGCTTGTAGGACCCGTCGTGCTCTTCGTCGACGATGATGAGCCCGACCTGCTCGAGCGGCGCAAAGATCGCGGAGCGCGTGCCGACCACGACGTCGACCTGGCCGCGGCGGATGCGATGCCATTGATCGTGCCGCTCACCGGCCGCGAGACCGCTGTGCTGAATCGCCACTCGTGAGCCGAACCGCGCGCGGAAGGTGCCGGCCACGGCCGGGGTGAGCGCGATCTCGGGCACGAGCATCAGCACACGGCGGCCGAGGCTGATCACGCGGCGCGCGAGTTGCAGATACACCTCGGTCTTACCGCTGCCTGTGACGCCTTGGAGCAGACACGCGCCGAAGCGATGCCCGGCGACCATCTCCGTGAGCTCCGCAAACACCGCCTGCTGTTCCGCGGTGAGCGCGCGATCCGCCTCCGGCGGCGCATTCACGGCCCACCGGTCGTCGCCCTCGTCGGACACAAACGGGTCGCGCTCGGCGACCTCGTCCACGAGGCGCACGATCCCGGCGCGTTCCAGCGACTTCAGTGTGTCGCGGCTTACGCCCTGCTCTTCGAGCGCCGGCAGCGCCAGCTTTCCCTCTGCGCTCGCTCGCAGGGCATCGAGTGCGACGCGCTGCTTGGCGCCGCGGAGCGTGGCCGGCTCCACGTCGCGCATCACGAGCTCCGCCCACGACACCATGCGGAACGCGTCCACCTCGCCGCGTCGCGCGGCCGGCGGCAGGCCCATCATCAGCGCATCGCCCGGACCCGACGCGTAGTAGTCGCCCACCCACAGCGCGGTATCGACGACGGTTGAGGGGAGAAAGGGCGCGGCATCGATCACCGACGCGATGTCGCGCAGCTTCGACGGATCCGTGGGGGGCGTGTCGGTCTGGCCCGCGACCACGCCGACGACAAGGCGCGTGCCGAGCGGCACGGACACACGCGCGCCTTTCGGCGGCGCGGTCAGCGTGTCGGGCACACGATACGTGAGGACGCCGAGCCCCGGGACGGGCACGGCCACGTTGACGAGCGTGATGTCAGGCCTCGCCGCCAAGGAGGGCACGCACCTTCTTCATGTCCTCCCACACGTCGCGTTTGCGGTCGGGGCTGCGGAGCAGATACGCCGGGTGGAAGGTCGGCACGAGCTTGGCGCCCCGGAAGTCGAGGACCTGGCCGCGAAGACGCGAGATGGGCGTGTCGATCTTCAGCAGCGCGTGCGCCGCGTGGGTGCCGAGCGCGACGATGACCTTCGGCTGCACGGTGGCGACTTGTTGGAACAGGAAGCCCTCGCACTGCTCAACTTCGTCGGGCTCGGGCGCGCGGTTGTTCGGGGGCCGGCACTTCAGCACGTTCGCGATGTAGACGTCGCTGCGCTGCAGGCCGATGGCCTCGATGATCTTCGTGAGCAATTGACCGGCGCGGCCGACGAACGGCTCGCCCTGCTCGTCCTCATCCGCGCCCGGCGCTTCACCGACGAACATCAGGTCGGCGTTGGGATTGCCGACGCCAAACACGATCTGCTTCCGCCCGAGCGTGTGCAACTTGCAGCGCGTGCAGTCGCCAATCTCCTCGCGGATCATCGGCAACGTGCGCATCGAACCGGCCGCGACCGGCACGGGAGTTTCCATCGGGACCTCGGGAGTCGTCTCGTCAACCACAGGCGACAATTCGGCCTCGGCCGTCGGCGCCTGCACTTCGCGTTCGCGCCAGCTCGCGTCTTTGGAAATGCCCGAGACGCCGAGCTCGCCGAAATACTGCAGATGCGCCGCCAGCTGCTCGCGACTGCTCATCGCCGCTCCACCGCGGCGGCACGGGCCGCCAACTGCAATTCCTGGACGCGGTCGAGAATCGCCGCCGCCACGTCACGTTTCGGCAACATCGGCAGCGCGCGCCTGTCGTGGGCCGACACGAGCGTGACCTGATTGGTTTCCACGTCGAAACCGACGCCCGGCTGGCTCACGTCGTTCGCCACGATCAGGTCCACGTGTTTGCGCACGAGCTTGTCCTGCGCCTTCGCAACAGCGTCGCTCGTCTCGGCGGCGAACCCGACGAGGATCGGCGACCGCGCGTTTCCCCGGTCGGTGCCGAGGTCGAGCAGGATGTCGCGCGTGCGCACGAGCGGCAGGTCCATCGGGCCGCCCTTCGTGATCTTGCCGCCGGCCGCGCCGGCCGCCGGCGTGTAGTCGGCCACGGCCGCGGACATGACAATGACATCCGCCCAGTCGCGCCAGTGCATCACCGCCGAATGCATGTCGGCCGCGCTGCGGACGCGCGCGATTTCGTCGAGCCCGGTCGGCGGCGTCACATGCGACGGCCCCATCACGAGCCGCACACGGGCGCCGCGCGCCGCGGCGGCCTCCGCAATGGCGAAGCCCATGCGCCCGCTGGAGCGGTTGCCGATATAGCGCACCGGATCGAGATCCTCGTACGTCGGCCCAGCGGTGACGAGCACTTTCACGCCGGCCAGGGTTTGCGAGGGGCGCAACAGACGGTCGGCCGCCTCGGCGATGTCTTCGGGTTCCGCGAGGCGGCCCTTGCCGATCCACCCGCACGCCAGATACCCGGCGCCCGGATCGACGAAGCGCACGCCGCGCGCCGTCAGCCGCGAGAGATTCTCCTGCACGGCCGGGTGGTCCCACATATTGGTGTTCATGGCCGGCGCCATCAGCACCGGCGCGCGCGTGGCCAGATGGAGCGAGGTGAGGAAGTCGTCGGCGATGCCGTTCGCGAACTTCCCGATCACGTTCGCCGTGGCCGGCGCCACGAGCAGCAGGTCGATCGACGAAGCGATCTGGATGTGCTCGACGTTCGAATTGATGCCGGCTGCGAACTGATTCGTGATCACGGGCCGGTGCGTGATGGCCTCAAAGGTCAGCGGCCCGACGAACTTCCGCGCGGACCGCGTCATCACGGCCTGCACCTCGTGGCCGCGCTTCTGCAGCAGACGAGCGACCTCGACCGCCTTGTAGGCGCCGATGCCTCCCGACACGCCGAGACCGATCAGGCTCATGCCCTACTCGGCGTCGTCCGGGGTCGTCTGCTTCACCACGCCCTGCGCCACTTCCTGCGCGGCACGACGCGCGAGCTTGGCCGAGCCCTCGACCTTGGGCACGCAACCGCGCTGCAACTGCTTGGCGCGCGCGGAGGCGACGCTGGCGAATTCAAAGGCGTTCTTGGGACGGTTGATGGTGTGGTTCTTGTCGGTCATAGCCTGCTCTCTATTGAAAGGTCTTCACGATGGGCGCGATCACGTCGACACGGCGATCCCGCCGCGCGCGTTCGGCCAACACGATGCCCCGCAGTTCCGCGACGCACCGGTCGAGTTCGTCATTGATCACGACGTAGTCGTACTCCGACACCGCCGACACTTCACTGCGCGCCGTCGCCAGCCGACGCTGGATCGCGGCTTCCGGATCCTGACTGCGATTGCGCAGACGATGTTCGAGGACCTGAAACGACGGCGGCAACATGAACACGCCGACGCCGTGGCGCTTCTCGCGCACCTGCCGCGCGCCCTGCACGTCGATCACGAGGATCAGATCCCGTCCGGTGGCGAGCCGCGCTTCCGTTTCGGCCTTGCCGGTGCCGTAGTAGTTGCCGAAAACATCCGCGTGCTCGAGGAAGTCTCCCCGGGCGATCCGGTCTTCGAACTCCTGACGGCTGACAAAATTATAGTCAACGCCGTCCTTCTCGTTGGCCCGCGGGGCGCGCGACGTGTACGAGCGCGACAGCTCCAACGTGGGCACGATCTTCACCAACTGCTCGACGACCGTGGTCTTGCCGGTGCCCGAGGGCGCCGAGACGACGAACAGCAGGCCGCTACTCGACATTCTGCACCTGCTCCTTGATGCGTTCGAGCTCGGCCTTGGCCGTGACCACGAGTTCGGGCACGCGGGTGCCCTCGGCCTTCGACCCGGTCGTGTTGATTTCGCGGTTCATTTCCTGCACGAGGAAATCCAGCTTACGTCCACACGCCTCAGGTCCGTCAACGAGTGTCGTCCAATGCGCGAAGTGCCCGCGCAACCGGCTCATCTCCTCGTCGATGTCGGAGCGCACGATGAAGCGCACGATTTCCTGCGTCGCCGCCGCCGGATCGACGACCACATCGGCCGGCAGCTCCGCGAGCCGGGCGCGCAGCCGGGCCTCGAAGCCCGCCTGCGCGGCGCGCGCTTCGCGCTCGATCACGTCGACCAGATCGGCCAATCCCCGCACGCGCGTGTCGAGGTCCTGCTGCAGAAACCCGCCTTCGGTCGTGCGCATCACGACCAGCGCGTCGAGCACCTCGCTCACCGTCTGCTCGACGAGCGCGAGCGCCTCCTCAGGCACCGCGGTGGCCCCCGTCGTGTCGGCCTTCACGTCGAGCGCCTGCGGCAAGCGCAGCAGATCCGCCGCCGTGAGGCCGCCGGTGATGAGGCCAGCCTCGCGCGCGCGATCCACATGCGCGGCCACCTGCCGCACCACCGTGTCGTTGAAGGTCACCGTGTAGGACGGCGTCACGGCCCACTCGACCGCAATGGCGATCTCCACGCGGCCGCGCGTGACCTTCTGCTGTACGAGATTGCGCAAGCGCGTTTCCACGGCGGCCAATGCCGACGGGGCCTTGATCTGCAGGTCGAGGAAGCGGTGGTTCACCGACTTGGCGGTGACGCTCACCTTCTGCCCCTGCGCCTCGCGGCTGGCGGAGGCAAATCCGGTCATCGAACGAATCACATCGACTCCTTGATGGAAGCGGCATCGGCCGCGTCGCGGTCGTCGAACATCTGGAGCGCGTAGAGACGCGCGTACACCCCATTGGGCTTGGCCACGAGCTCGTCGTGCGTGCCGATCTCCATGACGCGGCCCTTCTCGAGCGCGACGATCAGATCGGCCCGGCGGATCGTCGACAGCCGATGCGCGATCACGAACGTCGTCCGGTTCTGCATGAGCGTGGCGAGCGCGTCCTGCACCAGCGACTCCGACTCGGCATCGAGTGAGGACGTCGCCTCATCGAGGATGAGGAGCGGGCTGTTGCGGAGCAGCGCGCGCGCGATCGCCAAGCGCTGTCGCTGCCCACCCGACAAGCGCTGCCCGCGCTCACCGATCGTCGTGTCGTAGCCGGCCGGCAGCGCCGTGATGAACTCGTGCGCGTGCGCCGCCCGTGCCGCGGCCTCGATCGCCTCGCGCGGCGCGTCCGGACGCCCGTAGGCGATGTTGGCGGCAACCGTGTCGTCGAAGAGCACGGTCTCCTGCGTGACGAGCGCGATCTGCGCGCGCAACGACGCGAGCGTGACGTCGCGCGTGTCCACGCCGTCGATCAGCACCGCGCCTTCCTTGACGTCAAAGAACCGCGGAATCAGATTCACGAGCGTCGTCTTGCCCGCACCGCTCAGGCCGACCAGCGCCACGACCTGGCCCTTGTCCACACGGAACGACACATGCCGCACGATGAACCGGTTCGGCTCATCGTCGTACGCAAAGCCCACGTTGCGGAATTCCACGTCGCGTGCGAGCGGGGCCAAAGGAGGCGCCCCGCCCTTGTCCTTCACTTCGGTGTGCCGATCGAGCAACTCGAAGATGCGCGTTGACGCCGCCAGGGCCTGCTGAATGCTCGCATTGGCGCCGCTCAGCCGCTTGATCGGCTGATACATCAGCAGCGCCGAGGTGAGAAAGGCCATGAACTCGCCGATCTTCAGTTCCCCGCGCTCGATCCGGCTGTGGCCATACCAGAGCAAACCGATGACCGCGAGACCGCCGACGAACTCGGTGATCGGCGGCAGCGCCGCGACCATGCTCGTCACACGGATGTAGGTGCGGTAGAGCGACGCCGACGCACTCTCGAAACGCGACGTCTCGCGTGTCTCCGCACCAAAGGCCTTCACGATGCGATGGCCCACGAAGGCTTCCTGCGCGACATGCGTCAGCCGCTCGAGTTCCTCCTGGCTGCGGCGGGTCTGCCCTCGGACACGCCGACCGAGACGATTGAGCGGATACACGACCAACGGCGCCGTGACGGCGATCACCATCGCCAGTTCCCACTGCAGCCAGATCATGTAGGCGATATAGCCGACGAGCGTGAGCGACTCTCGCACGAGGTCACCCGTGGTCTCCGATACGGCACGCTGGATCTGGGCGATGTCGTTGGTCAGCCGCGAGAGCAATTGGCCGGACGACCGCTTCGAAAAGAACGCGGCCGACTGGCGCACCGTGTGCGCGAAGAAGCGGTTGCGGAGGTCGCGGACGACGCTCTGTCCGACCTCGGTCATGAGCAGCGCGGACAGATAGCCCGTCACGCCGCGGGCGATCGACAGCACGAGGATGGCCCCAATGACCCAGTTGAGCATCGCGCCGGTCGGCAGGACCTTGTCGATGATCTTCTCGACGATGAACATGAACGACGCCTGCGACGCCGCGTAGCCCGCCATCGCCGCGAGGGCCAAGCCCAGCCGGCCGCGGTACGGCCGCGCGAACTCGAGCAGTCGAAGGAAATCCGTCACGCGTCAGTCTCGCCCGCTCGCGTAGCCGCGCGGATGCGCGCGGTGCCACGCCCAGGCCGTGGCCACGATGTCGTCGAGGGCCGCGAGTCGCGGCGTCCAGTGCAGATCGCGCATGATGCGCGCGCTGGACGCGACCAGCACCGCCGGATCACCGGGCCGGCGTGCGCCGGCCTGACGCTGCACGCGCTGCCCCGTCACCCGCTCCACGCTCGCGATCAGTTCGCGTACGGAGATGCCCTGCCCGTTCCCGAGATTGAACGCCGCCGACGCTCCGCCGGCGCGCAGATGCTGCAGCGCCTTCAGATGCGCGTCTGCCAGATCCGTCACGTGAATGTAGTCGCGGACGCACGTGCCGTCCGGCGTCGGGTAATCCTCGCCGAACACCGTCAGGGCAGGCCCCCCGGAAGCCGCGGCCAATGCGCGCGGGATCAGGTGCTCTTCCGGCCAATGATCCTCGCCGATCACGCCATCGGGGTCCGCCCCCGCCGCATTGAAGTACCGCAGGATCACCGACCGGATGCCGTGCGCGCGTTCGAGATGCGGCAGCGCGCGTTCCACCGCGAGCTTCGTCTCGCCGTACGCGTTGATCGGCCGCTGCGGATGCGACTCGTCGATCGGCGTCGACTGCGGCTCACCGAAGGTCGCCGCCGTCGACGAAAAGATGAACGCCTGCACCCCGCACTCGGCCATCGCCGAGAGCACCTGCACGGTGCCGGTGACATTGGTCGCGTAGTAGTCGAAGGGCTTCGCCACCGACTCGCCGACGCTCAGCCTCGCGGCAAAGTGCATGACGGCCGTCGCGCCGCTCTCACGCAGCGCGGCCACCATCGCCGCGCGGTCCGTGATCGAGGCCTCGACGACGCGCAGCGACGCGTCCGGATAGCGCTGCCGGATCGCGTCGATCGCTTCGCGATGTCCCGCGGAGAAATCGTCGTAGACGACGACCGCATCCCCCGCATCAACGAGCGCCTTCACGGCGTGGCTGCCGATATAGCCGGCGCCGCCCGTGACGAGCACAGTGTTCACGGCCGGCCGATCGAGTCGTACGTGAAGCCGGCCCCACGGGCCACGGTCGGCTGGTAGATGTTGCGGCCGTCGAGGATCAGGCGGCCCTTCATGAGATGCAGCATCTTGTCGAAGTCCGGCTCGCGGAATTCATTCCACTCGGTGACGATCAGGAGCGCGTCGGCGCCCTTGAGCGCGGCATACGCCGATTTCGCGAACGTGATCTTCGATCCGAAGATGCCCTTCGCGACCTTCATCGCTTCCGGATCGTAGGCCTGCACCGTCGCGCCGCGCTCGAGCAGCCCCTTGATGATCGGCACGGCCGGCGCTTCGCGCATGTCATCGGTGCGCGGCTTGAATGCGAGGCCCCACACGGCAATCGTCTTCTTCTTCAACGACTTGCCCATGTGGCGGTCGAGCTTCCACAGCAAGCGCGACTTCTGCTTCTTGTTGACCGCTTCGACGGCGTCGATAATCTGGAACTTGTACTTCTTGTCGGCCGAGAACTTGGCCATCGCCTGGACGTCTTTCGGGAAGCAGCTGCCGCCGTAGCCGATGCCCGAGAAGAGGAACGCCGGCCCGATGCGCCGATCGGTGCCGATCGCGCGCCGCACCTGATCCACATCCGCGCCGTAGAGTTCGCAGACGTTCGCCACTTCGTTCATGAACGAGATGCGCGTCGCGAGCATCGCGTTCGCCGCGTACTTGCACATCTCGGCGCTCGCGCAATCCATCGTCATGATCGGCGCGCCCGAGAGCGTGAACGGGCGGTACAGCTCGAGCATGATCTCGGCCGCCTTCTGGTCGTCGGCGCCGATCACCACGCGGTCGGGCTTCAGGAAGTCGTCGACCGCCGCGCCCTGCTTCAGGAATTCCGGATTGCTGACCACGCTGAACGGGTGCTTCGTCTGGGACGCGACCGCCTTGCGGACGAGGGCCGCGGTGCCGACCGGCACCGTGCTCTTGTCGACGATCACCGTGTAGCCGCGCATCGCCTTGCCGATCTCGCGCGCGGCCGCCAGCACGTGCTGCAGGTCGGCGGACCCGTCTTCCCCCATCGGCGTGCCGACGGCGATGAACACCACCTCGGCCTTCTGCACCGCCTGCGCGAGGTTGGTTGTGAAGGTGAGGCGCCCCTCGGCGGCATTCCGCACCACGATCTCTTCGAGCCCCGGCTCGTAAATCGGCATCTTGCCGCGCTTCAAGCCAGCCACCTTGGACGCCATCTTGTCGATGCAGACGACGTCATTGCCCGTCTCCGCAAAACACGCCCCCACCACCAACCCGACGTACCCGGTACCCACGACTGCGATTTTCATGGGTATCATTCTCCCCGACCGTGCGCTCTCTTGTCGACTACCGCCCCGCCCTCCGTTCGCGAACCGGGGTCGGGGAATACGTGCACGAGTTGGCCCGCGCGCTGGTCCGCACCGCCGGCGCCGACGACCAGCTGTCGCTGTTTTCGTCCTCATGGTCGGACCGGCTGGCGGCCGATGCCGTCCCGGGGGCCACGGCCATCGACTGCCGCTGGCCCGTCCGTGCCCTGAACTACGCCTGGCATCATTGGCAGTGGCCGCCCGTCGAACTCGTCGCCGGCGCCCTCGGCGCCCGCCCAGACGCCCGATACGACGTCGTCCAATCGCTCCACCCCCTGCTGATGCCCGCGCGGCACGCCGCACAGGTGGTCACGGTGCACGACCTCGACTTTCTCGACCACCCCGAACGGACCTCGGCCGAAATCCGCCGCGACTATCCGCAGTTGGCCGCCGCGCACGCCCGACGGGCCGACCACGTGATCACCGTGTCGAAGTTCACGGCCGCCGACATCGAGCGCCGACTGGGGGTCTCGCCCGACCGGATCTCGATCTGCTCGCCGGGCGCCCCCGCCTGGTCGCCGCGCTTCAGCGCGCCAGAGCACGGCTACATCCTGTTCCTCGGCACACTCGAACCGCGCAAGAACGTGGGCGTGCTGCTCGACGCCTATGCGCGGCTCCGCAGCCGCGATCCCCAGGCGCCAACGCTCGTGCTGGCCGGACGACCGGCGCCGGGCAGTGAGCGCTGGGTGGCGCGCTGCGCCGAGGCCCCGCTGGCCGGACACGTCGATCTGCGAGGCTACGTGGCCCCCGAAGACCGCCAGGCGCTCATGGCGGGGGCCGCCGTGCTGGTGCTGCCGTCGTTTCTGGAAGGCTTCGGGATTCCCGCGCTGGAGGCCATGACGCTCGGGGTCCCGGTCATCGTGAGTGACCGCGGTGCGCTGCCGGAAGTGGTCGGCGACGCCGGCCTGCAGTTCCCCGCGGAGGACGCCAACGCCCTCGCGGCGCGTCTCACGCACGTCCTCGGCGATCGTGGTGTGCGTGAACACTTGCAGGCCGCGGGCCCCGTGCGCGCCCGCGCCTTTTCGTGGACGCAGACCGCCGAGCACACACGCGACGCCTGGCGCCGCGCGATCGCCGCGCGAGGTCGTCGTGGCTAAGCCGCACATCGTCGTGGACGGCCGGGAGCTGGCGGGACGCCCCACGGGTGTCGGCCGCTACCTGCTGAACGTGCTCGAGCAGTGGGCGCAGACGCCCGACGAGGCGGCCGTGACCGTGCTCGTGCCAGGCGATGTGCCCCCCGACGTGGCGCGGTTGGCGCCGGCGCTGCGCATCGAGTCGCGCCCGGCCCGCGCCCTCGGCACGTGGTACGAGCAGACCGCACTGCCGCGTGAGGCGCGGCGTCTCAACGCAGATGTGTTCTTCGCGCCGGCCTACACGGCGCCCCTGCGGCTCCACTGCCCGTTCGTCGTGGCGGTGCACGATCTCTCCTACTTCGCGCACCCGGAATGGTTCAGTGCGCGTGAAGGGCTGCGCCGCCGCTGGATCACGGCGTGGGCGGCGCGGCGGGCCGCCGCGGTGGTCACGATCTCGCACTTCTCCGCCGCCGAGCTCCGCACCTACCTCCGTCTGGACGCCGCCAAGATCGTGCTCGCGCCGCCGGGCGCGCCGCCCGATCAGACGGCGACGTGCCCGCCTGTGTCCGCGCGCCCGCGACTGGTGCTCTATGCGGGCTCGATCTTCGCGCGACGCGGCGTCCCTGAGCTCATCGCTGCATTCGCGGAGGTCGCGCGAACCGTGCCCGACGCCCGGCTCGCGCTCGTCGGTGACAACCGCGCCACGCCGCCGGTGGATCCGGAGGCGCTGGCCCAGGCCGCCGGCATCGCCGACCGCGTGACGTGGCACCGCTACGCCAGCGACGAAGCGCTGCACGCGCTCTACGATCAGGCGCGCGCCTTCGCCTTTCTCTCGAGCTATGAGGGCTTTGCGATGACGCCGATGGAAGCCATCGCGCGCGGCGTGCCGGCGGTGCTGCGCGACACACCAATCGCGCGCGAGGTCTACGGCGACGGCGCCGCGCTCGTCACCGATCGCACCGCCCTCGTGACCGCACTCACCACGTTGCTGACGGACGACGCCGCGCATCGCGCGGCGCTGGCGCGGGGACGCGCGCGGCTCAGCGACTTCTCATGGGCCGAGTCGGCGGCGCGCATTCGCGCCGCGCTCCTGACCGCCGGAGCCCGGCGATGACCGCGCTCGACATCGTCATCGTCAACTTCAACACGCGCGAGGATCTGCTCGCGTGCCTGCGGACGCTCACCGACGCGCCGCCGGCGCGCCCGCACACGATCGTCGTCGTGGACAACGCCTCGGTCGACGGCAGCGTGGCGGCGGTTCGCGCCGCGTTCCCCGCAGTGACGGTGATCGAGATGAGACGCAATGCCGGTTTTGCCGCCGCGAACAATGCCGGCATCCGCGCGACGTCCGCGCCCCTCGTGCTGCTGCTGAACAGCGACACGCTCGTGCCCGCCGGCGCGCTCGATCGGCTCTGCGAACGCCTGGACGCGACGGGCGCAACCGCAGCGGGACCGCGCCTCGTTGATGGCCAGCGCCGCCCGGAGATGTCGTGGGGGCCGATGCTGACGCCGATCGTTGAGTGGCGGCAGCAACGGCTCGTGCGCGCGCAGCGCTCGGGCGCGGCGACGGCACTCGCGGAAGTGCAGACGCTCACGTCGACGGAACGCGAGGTCGACTGGATCAGCGGCGCGTGCCTGCTCGTGCGACGCGACGCCGCCGAAGCCGTCGGCCTCCTCGACGAGCGCTATTTCATGTACGAGGAGGACGTGGATTTCTGTGCGGCCCTCCGTGCGCGCGGCGGACGCATCCTGTTCACGCCGGCCGCCGAGATCACGCACCTCCGCGGCCGGTCCACCGTGGCGCTGCCGCCGCGGTTTCCGTCGCACTACGACGAGAGCCACCTGGCCTTCTACGCGAAGCACGCCCCGGGCTGGGTGCCCTGGCTGCGACTCTGGAAACGGCTGAAGGGACGCCTGTAAGACACGGGGGTCGAAGTACAATTCGGTGTGCGCGTCGCCATCGACACACGCAAATTGCACGACTTCGGCATCGGCACGTACGTGAACAACCTCGTACGCGGCCTCGCGCGCCTCGATCACGACCACGAGTACACCCTCATCTGCCAGAAGCGCGACGCCGAGTATCTCGGCTCGCTCGGCGCGAATTTTCATCCGTGGCCGGATCCGTCGGGCAACTACTCCGTGCAGGAGCAGCTCACCGTGCCGGTCGACGTCTGGCGCGCGCGGCCCGACCTGTTCCATGCGCCGCACTACGTGCTGCCGCCACTCACGCCGGGCAAGACGGTCGTCACGATCCACGACTGCATCCACCTGCGTTTTCCGCAGTATCTGCCGAACAAGCTGGCCCACTTCTACGCGCGGATCTTTCTCTCGTCGGCCGCGCGCAAGGCCTCGCGCGTGATCACGGTGTCGGAGGCGTCCAAGCGCGACATCATCAGCTTCCTGCACACCCCGGCGGAGAAGATCGAGGTCGTCTACAACGGATTCGACGAGCGCATCACGGCGACTACGCCGGACGAGGAAGCGCGCGTGCGTGACCGCTTCCAGCTCGACGCGCCGTTCGTGCTCTATGCCGGCAACATCAAGCCCCACAAGAACGTGGACCGGCTGATCGAGGCGTTCGCGCTGCTGCGCCAGCGCGGCTACACCGACGTGCGGCTGCTGCTCATCGGCGACGACATCTCGCGCTACTCGAGCCTGCGGCGGCTCGTGCATCGCCATCAGCTCCACCAGCAGGTGCGGTTTCTGGGCTTCGTGTCGGTCGACACGCTGGCCGCGCTGTACCGTCTGGCCCGCGTCTTCGTCTTCCCGTCGCTCTACGAGGGCTTCGGTCTCCCGCCGCTCGAAGCGATGGCCAACGGCACGCCGGTGATCACGTCCAACGTCTCGTCGCTGCCGGAAGTCGTCGGCGACGCGGCGTTGCTGATCGACCCGCTCGACGCCACCAGCATCGCCGACGCCATGGCGCGCGTGCTGACCGACGCCGACCTGCGCGCCGATCTCGTCCGGCGTGGGCGCGAACGCGCGAAGGCCTTCTCGTGGGAACGCTCGGTCGCGCGCACCCACGAGATCTACATGGACGTGCTCCGTGGCTGACGCCCGGCCCTGGGACGGGCTCCGCACGGTGATCGTGCACGACTGGCTGACCGGCTCGCGCGGCGGCGAGAAGGTGCTCGACGCGATCTGCCAGCTGATCCCCGGGGCCCCGGTGCTGACCTTGCTCAGCAAGCCCGAAGCGCTCACCGGCGCGATCGCCGGGCGCCCGGTGCGCCGGTCGTTCATTCACTATCTGCCGCTCTCGGCCACGCGGTACCGCGAGTATCTGCCGCTCTTTCCGACGGCCATCGAACAGTTCGATCTCGACGATGTGGAATTGGTCATCTCGACGAGCCACTGTGCCGCCAAGGCCGTAGTGCCGACGGGCCGGGCGGTGCACGTGTGCTACTGCCATTCGCCAATGCGGTATGCGTGGGACCAGTTCCCCGCCTACTTCGGTCCGGATCGTGTGGGCCCGGTGGCGAGCGCCGCGCTGCGTCCGGTGATGGCCTGGCTGGCCCGCTGGGATGCGGCCACGGCCCCCCGGGTGACCCAGTTCGCGGCCAACTCCCGGTTCGTTGCCGGACGGATAGCCCGGTACTATAATCGTCAGGCGTCCGTGCTCTATCCCCCGGTCGATACCGACTTCTTTACGCCCGGCCCCTCCGAGGCTGGGCGCGAGGCCGCTCCGCGAGGCTTTGCGCTGGTGGTGTCTGCGCTCGTCCCGTACAAGCGCATCGATATCGCCATCCAGGCGGCCGAACAGGCCGGCTATCCGCTCGTCATCGTGGGTAGCGGTCCGGACGAAGCCCGGCTCCGGCAGATGGCCGGACCTCAGGTGACCTTTCAACACAACGTCAACGCCGCGGCCTTGCGCGACCTCTACCGCCAGGCGGCCATGCTCGTGCTGCCCGGCGAGGAAGACTTCGGCATCGCGCCGGTCGAGGCGCTCGCGTGCGGATGTCCGGTCGTCGCGGTCGCCCGTGGTGGCGCCACGGAAACCGTGGATGACGGCGTCACGGGCGTGCTCGTGCCTGAACTCACGGCCCCGGCCTTCGCCGCCGCCATGCAACGCGTGCCGTCCCTGCCGTCGACCGCCGCCAGCCGGCAGGCGCGCGCGGCCCGATTCTCGCTCGCCGCCTTTCAGGGCGGCTTCACCGAGCTCGTGGCGCGCACGATCGCGACCCACCGCTCCGGCCAGGTGGCCGCATGCTGAAGCGCTACAACCGTTTGCTCGTGGCGTTGCACATCGGCGCCGATGTCCTGTCGGGCATCTTCGCCTTTGCCCTCGCCTACTGGGTCCGATTCGAAACCGTCGTCACGACGCTCGCGCCGATCACGAAGGGGCATCCGCCGTTCCGGCAGTATCTTTCGCTGCTCCCGTTCATCGGCCTGCTGATCCCGGCGGCGTTCCACCTCCAGGGCCTGTATCGTTTGCGCCGTGGCCGGACGCGCGTCGACGACTTCTTCGCCGTGCTCGTCGGCTCGATCGTCGCGGTGCTCGGCGGCATCGCCGGCACGCTGTACGTCCAGACCTACTACCTCGGCGGCAGCCTCAAGGCGCAGGGCTACTACGAAGTTTCGCAGCTCGTCTGGGTGCTGTTCCTGATCTTCAACGTCGCGCTCACGTTCCTCCCGCGCGAAACCGCCCGCGCCTATCTGCGCGCGCGTTGGCGCTCGGGCAAGAGCCTCCGCCGTGTCCTGATCGCCGGCGCGGGTGACCTCGGCCGGACGGTGGCCGACCGCCTCCTCGAACACCGCGAGCTCGGCTTCACGATCGTCGGATTCATCGACGACAAGGCCGCCACGTCCGATGCGATCGGCTACCGCGGCATGCCGCTGCTCGGCGCACTCACCGACGTGGGCCGCGTGTGCACGGATGAGGGCGTCGACGAGATCTACGTCGCCCTGCCGCTCGAAGAACACGTGAAGATGCTCGGCGTCGTGGAGTACGCGAGCCGCGAATGCATCGACGTCCACGTGGTGCCGGACCTGCTGCAGTTCATCGCCCTGCGCGCGCGCCTCGAGGACCTCGACGGCCTGCCGATGATCAGCATCCACGACGTGCCGCTGCGCGGCATGAACAGCGTGATCAAGCGGCTCACCGACATCGCGATTTCATCCGCGGTGATCCTCCTCACGCTGCCGCTCACGATCATCGTCGCCATCCTGATCAAGCGCAGTTCACCGGGGCCGGTGTTCTACTCGCAGGAGCGGATGAGCATCGACGGGCAGCCGTTCCGCGTCTACAAGTTCCGGTCGATGCCGCTCAACGCCGAGGACCATTCCGGCCCGGTCTGGGCCCGCGATGACGATCCGCGGGCCACCGGCATTGGCCGCTGGCTCCGCAAGACCGACGTCGATGAGCTGCCCCAGTTCTGGAACGTGCTGAAGGGCGACATGTCCATCGTCGGCCCGCGGCCCGAGCGCCCGTTCTTCGTCGAGCAGTTCAAGCACCGCATCCCGCAGTACATGCTGCGGCACAAGGTGAAGGCCGGCATCACCGGCTGGGCGCAGGTCAACGGCTGGCGCGGCAACACGTCGCTCGAGAAGCGCATCGAGTTCGATCTCTACTACATTGAAAACTGGTCACTCACGCTCGACTTCAAGATCATGTGGCTGACCGTCATGAAAGGCGTCACACACTCGTGAGAGTCGTCATCACCGGCGCGGCCGGGTTCATCGGATCCCATCTCTCGGAAACGCTGCTCGATCAGGGCCACTCGGTGGTCGGAATCGACAACCTGTGCACGGGCGATCTGAACAACATCGCGCACCTCACGGGCCGCGATTTCGAATTCATCCGCTACGACGTCACCAACTACATCAACGTCGCCGGCCCCGTGGACCTCGTGCTGCACTGGGCGAGCCCGGCCAGCCCGATCGACTACCTCGAGTTGCCGATCCCGACGTTGAAGGTGGGCGCCCTCGGCACCCACAACGCCCTCGGCCTCGCGAAGGCCAAAGGCGCGCGCTTCGTGATCGCCTCGACCTCCGAGGTGTACGGCGACCCGCTCGAACACCCGCAGAAGGAAACCTACTGGGGCAACGTGAACCCGGTGGGCCCGCGCGGCGTGTACGACGAGGCCAAGCGGTTCGCGGAAGCCATCACGATGGCGTATCACCGCTTCCACGGGCTCGACACGAAGATCGTCCGGATCTTCAATACCTACGGGCCGCGCATGCGCGTGCGTGACGGCCGCGCCGTCCCGGCATTCATCTCGCAGGCGCTCCGCAACGAAGACGTGACGATCTTCGGGTCCGGCTCACAGACCCGCAGCTTTTGCTTCGTGTCGGATCTGGTGAACGGCATCCTCAAGCTGGCGATGTCGAACGAGAACGACCCGGTGAACATCGGCAATCCGCACGAGATGTCGATCGAGGAGATGGCCAAGACCATCATCCGCATGACCGGCTCGAAGAGCCAGATCGTCTACAAACCGCTGCCGGTGGATGATCCGAAGGTCCGGCGCCCGGACATCACACGCGCCCGGACGCTGCTCAACTGGGAACCGAAGGTCTCGCTCGAAGAAGGCCTGACGTCGACGATCGAGTACTTCCGGACGAAGGTCTAGGTCGCCGGCCGAGGGCTAGGCGAACTTCTTGCCCTCGGCGGTGGAGGTGCGCGCGCGCAGGCTCTGAATGCTGCGCTCGATGCGCTCGGCCAGTTCGCGTTCGGTCTGCAGGGCACGCACCGTGGCCTGCGCTTCGCGGCTCATGATCTCGAGACGCGCCACCTGCTCGAGCACGTAGTCGAGCACGGCCTTCTGCTCGCCCACCGTTTCGAGATGCATGCGCACGTCCTCGAGCATGTTGCTCGTGACGGCCACCTTCAACTGCACTTCTTCCACGAGCCGCCGCTGCGCGTTGATATCGGCGATCCGCTGCTCGGTGGCTTGCGCCGTCGTGAGCAACTCGTCCACCCGGCCGCGCAAGGCGATGACCTCGCCGCGATGCGCGTCGAGATAGTGGAGATCCGCCTTCGCCTTGGCGCTGACGTCGTGCACGCCTTCGACCTCGCGGAGCACGCTCTTGACCGTCTCGTCGCGCGCGATCACATCCTGGATACGGCGTTCGATCGTGTCGGTCACGCCCTTGAGATCAGCGATCTTCGACTCGAACGTGGCAATGCGCTTTTCCGAGAACACGAGCTGGTCGTGGCGCTGCTCGAGACCGCGCACCATCGTGTCGAGTGACGCGAGCTGGGCGTTGGCCGTTTCGAGGTGCCCCGACACTTCGCGCTGCCGGCCCTGCACGAGCGCCAGCTCGCGCACGAGCGCGTCCTTGATCGACTCGGAGCGCGTGAGCTGCGCGGCCAGACCCTGCGTGCGCGACAGCTGTTCGGCCGCGTCGCCGCTGATCGTGCGGAGCGACTCGAGCATTTCCGAGATGCGGCGCTCCTGGCTCGAGAGCATGGCCTGATCCTGAATCGCCGACGCCAGACGGGCCGCCGCGCGATCGACGTCGCCCTTGAGCTGCGTGATCTGCGCCGCGACCGGCAGCAGCTTCGCCTGACTCTGGCCGATACCGTCGAGCCGCTGACGGATGTCGGCCACTTCGATGTGCACCGAGTCGCAGAGGTTGCGCAGCGCTTCCACTTCGGCGCGCCGGCGCGTCTGGTCATCGAGCTTCTGGTCGATGTCGGCCGTCATCACGTTGAGCGCATTCAAGCGGGTCTCGATGCGCTCCACGAACTGCTGATGCCCGGCGAGCCGGACCATCTGCCGGTCGAGGTCGTCGGCGACACCGATGAGCTGATTGGCTTTCGCCGCGCCCTCTTCGACCACCGCGAGGCCGTCCTTGATCGCTTCCATGCGGCCTTCGAGTTCCGGCACCTGCACCGAGAACGCGCTCATGCGCGCGAGGAAGGCCTCGAGCGCCACGCGCTCGGCGAGAGCTGATCGCGCAACTGACGCGCGTCGGCCTGGTCCTGGTAGAACTGCTCGATGTCGCCGCGCAACTCTTCGAGATCCTGGCGGGCGCTCTTGAGGCTCTCCATCTGCCAGGTCGCGCGCCGCGACATCTCGTCGACCGACACGAGCTGGTCGTGAATCTGTTCGAGCGCCGCCATCTTCTGCGAGAAGGTCGCGCTGCGCTCGTCGAACGTCGACAACTGCGTGGTGAGCTGATCGATGCGCGCCTTGAGCGTCTCGACTTCCGGCGCGCGGGCGGTGAGCGACGTGTGGGCGCGCTCGAGATCGGCGAGCGACGCCTGCAGCGATGTGACGCGCGTGCTGTGCGCGTCGAGCTCGCGGCGGCCCGTGGCCAGCCGCTCTTCGTGCTGCCGCACGACATCGAGCAACGTCGCGCGATCGTGTTCGAGGGCGTTCAGATCGGCCGTGAGCGCATCGCGCGACCGTTCAGCCGCATGCAACTGCTCGGACGACTGCCGCAGCGTGAGCTCGACCCGCTCAACCAACTGCTCCACTTCGACGCCGCGGCGGCTGGCGGCATCGAGCCGGGCCACCTGCGTCTCCATCGAGCGCACCATCTCAGCCACGCGATGCGAGTCGAGCACGGCGGCCTCAACGGCCGACTTCTGCAGCTCGAGCACCTTCGCCTTCTGCGTCACGTGCTCGACCAGCGAATTCAGGGCCTGCGTCCGGTGTTCCACCGTGCGGGCCAGTTCCTGCAACTTCGCGAAGCTCTGCAGCTTCTGGTCGACCTCATGCACCACCGACACGACAGGCGCGACGTCGTCCTGCGCGCGCGTTGCGAGTTCGCGCATGTGCGCCTGCGCGGCCTTGGCATCGGCTGCGGCGGCACGCACCGTCTCGATCTCGGCCGTGGTCGTCGACACGAGCATCCGCGCCTGCTGCATCTGCTCGGTGGAGCGCCGGAGGTCGGCGCGCAGCGCATCGAGCCGTTCCTGTTCGGAGGCGAGCGTCTCGAGCGTGGCGCGGCTGTGGAGGGCCAGCGACATCAACTGCTCGACGATGTGGCGCTGCTGGTGGAGATCGCCGTCAGGGGCGGTCAACCGGTCGGCCGTCTGCCGGGCGTCGCGCACCGTGTCGGACAGCTCCCGGATCTTCTGCGCGATCGTGCCCACGGCCGCCGCGGTCGTTTCGACATCCGCCAACTGACGGGCGGCCGCGCCCGTGCGGGTTTCCATCGCGGCGACGCGGCTCTCGAGCTGCGACACGGCATCCGCGAGCGCCTTGACCGGCGCAGCCGAGGCATCGAGGTGGCGCAGGAGCGCCGTCAACGCCTCGCGCTCTTCGCGCAGATCACGTTCGGCGACGGGTTACTGGGGCGGCTGCTGGCCGCGACGCTTCAGACCTTCGAGCATGGACACTCCACGCAGAGCAGGATAGTCGGCCCGGTTCCTCTATGGCAAGGACCGCGTGGACCGTCGGAGATAGTCGAATCCCGAGACGAGCGTGATCGCCAGCGCCAGATACCCGAGCCACACCACCACGGGCGAGGTCACGCGGAGATAGTTGAAGTACAGGGTGGCCACACCGGTGAGCACATAGATCGCCGTCGCGGCCTTGCCGAAGATCGACGGGCGGAACGTCCGCGGGCCGACGGCCAGATTCACGACCGCCACCGTGAGGACGATGCCCACATCGCGGCTGATGACGAGCACCGTCAGCCACATCGGCAGCCGATTCGCCAACCCGCTGTTCGGCAACGTCAGCATGATGAACATCGACAGGAGCAGGAGCTTGTCGGCCATCGGATCCAGCCAAGCGCCGATGTCGGACGACTGGCCGGACCAGCGCGCCACGAGGCCGTCGAGCAGATCGGTGGCGCCGGCCGCCGCAAACGTGACGAGCGCCCAGCCCGGCCAACCGTACAGCATGCACAGCACGAACACGGGCACGAGGCCCATGCGCAGCAAGGTGAGCTGATTGGCGGGTGTGAAGAACGTCGACATCCCTACTTCGCGCGCGCTTCCAGCCGGCTCATGACCGCCATGAGCTCGGCGCCGCTGACCGCTGCGGCCGGTTGGAATCGGTTGGCGTCCGCGGTCATGATACCCGCGCTGACGGCCGTTTGGGCGGCTCGAAACGCCGCATGTGTCGGCGGCATGTCTTGAAACGTCACGGCGCCAGCGTCGCGACCGCGTCCTGGCAGCGCGTCGAGCACCACGGCCACCACACGCGCCAGATCGGCCCGATTGACCACACCGGCGGGCTCGAATGTGTGGTTCGGCCGGGCATCCATCCACCCGACCCGCACGACCGGAAGAATCCAGGCGCTGGCCCAGTGTCCACGCACGTCGGTGACGACCTCCGACGAGCGCGCGGGCGCCTTGGCCAACACGGCGGCCAGTCGCACGCCGAGCATGGCCGCCACCTGCGCGCGGGTGACCCGCGTGGCGGCCGGGATCGCGCGAAACGCCTCCGGTAGCGCAGCGTCAGCCGCGCGCATATCGGCCGCGGTCTTTCGCTCGCGCCACTCGGCGCGCGGCTCGAGCGTCAGAGCACGGCCCCACGCGTCCGACGCCTCGCGAAACCGGCTCGCGGCCGACATCGCGTCCGCGAGCGCGGCCCATGCCGCGCCATCCTGTGCGTCGAGCGCGATGGCCTGCCGCGCATGGCGCTCCGCCGACTCGAGGCGTCCGGCGGCGAGATCGACGCCGACCCACGCCCGCGGCACGGCGCTGTTTTCCGGCGTCGCGTCGGCCGCGCGCGCGAGCTGCCGCTCGGCCTCGGCGATCTGTCCCGCGCCGCGCGCCCGTTCCGCGGCCGCCAGCGCCGTCTGCGACACACGCAGCCGCACCACGTCGAGCCGCGTGCGTGCCTCGGCACGATTCGGGTCGGCCGCCACGAGCGCCGTCAGCGCCACCAACGCCCCGGCATCATCGCCCGCCCCCAGCTGCGCATCGGCACGGCCGACGAGCGCCGGCACATAGCGCGGATTGGCGGCCAGGGCCTGCTCGAAGAACACGACGGCCTCGGCGTACCGCTGCGCGTGCAGACGCAACTCCCCCACGCTCGCCATCGCCGGATAGAAGGGCGGCCGGGCGGCCGCGAGCGCCGTGAACTCGCGCTCGGCGCCGGCCAGATCCCCCGCCTTGGCGCGCGCCCAGGCCTGGTCGTAGCGCGTGACATCGGGCGCGCGCGTGGCCAGTTCGCGCGGCACGTCCGGCTGCCGCCACGACAGATCGGGCGTCACGCGCGGCGGCGTGGTCGTGGCACACGCCACGGTCGCGACAAGACCGAGCGCGATCACGGCGCGACGCGCCCAGCGCGTCATTCGATCTCCTCCACACCAATCGCGCGCGGCAAACGTTCGAGCAACCGGCGCGGCACCTCGGCCTCGATCGTCACGCGATCATCGGCCGCAACGTGGGCCCGGACCGAGGCCTGCCGATACAGATCGGCGATCGCCCGGCGATGCTCGGGACGATCGGGGGTGAACGAGAGGCGCACGAGCGCGGTATCGAGCGCGAGTCTGGACGCGACGATCTCGAGCAACTCCGCCTGCCCCATCCCCAGACGCGCCGACACGAAGAGCGCCGCCGGATACATCGTCTTCAGCCGCGCGAGCACTTCGAACGACAACAGGTCGCACTTGTTCAGGACGAGGATCGTCGGCACTTCCGCCGCGCCCACCTCTTCGAGCACCGACCGCACGGCCTGATCGCGTCGCTCGCGATCCGACGCGGAGGCATCCGCCACGTGGAGCAACAGGTTCGCGCTCGCCACTTCCTCGAGCGTGGCCTGGAAGGCCGCCACCAGCTGATGCGGCAGCCGATCGATGAAGCCGACCGTGTCCGACAGCAGGATCTGCCGCTTGTCCGGGAGCTTCACCTTGCGGACGAGCGGATCGAGCGTGACGAACAACGCGTCGGAGGCCACCGCATCGCCGCCCGTCAGCGCGTTGAAGAGGGTGGTCTTGCCCGCGTTCGTATAGCCGACAAGCGCGACCGTCGGCACTTCCTGACGGGCACGGCGCGCGCGCAGATGGCCGCGCCGCTCCTGGACCTCCGCGATCTCCCGCTTCAGCTTCGCGATGCGATGACGGATGCCGCGACGGTCGGTTTCGAGTTTCGTTTCGCCGGGGCCGCGCGTGCCGATGCCGCCGCCGAGTCGCGACAACGCCGCGCTCGATCCCACGAGCCGCGGCATCAGGTACTGCAACTGCGCCAGTTCGACCTGCAGCTTGCCTTCGCGCGTGCGTGCGCGGCGCGCGAAGATGTCGAGAATCAGCTGCGTGCGATCGATCACGCGCCGCTTGAGAATGCCTTCGAGATTGCGGCCCTGCGCCGGCGAGAGATCGTTGTCGACAATGACGAGATCGGCCTCGACGTCGTCGCACGCGCGCGTCAACTGCTCCGCTTTGCCGGACCCGATGAGCGTAGCCGGATCCGGCGTCGGCCGTTCCTGCACCGCGCGCAAGACGACCGCCGCGCCGGCCGCCGCGGCGAGTCCGGACAACTCCTCGAGCACCAGATCCGGATCAATGCGGGGCGAACCGCCCGTGATGAGACTGACGAGCGCAGCGCGCTCGAGCGAGCCGGAAGACGACCGCGGGGGCATTACCGCGACTCTAGCACGCGGCCTTCGGCGGCACGGAAGAGCCGATCCCACACCGTGAGCGCGAGCCCGCTACGACCGGGGTCGCGCACGATCACCACATCCACACCGGCGCGATCGAGGTCGCGCAGCCCGGCAAAGAGCCGCTGCGCTGCCTCCTCAACACGCGCGGCGGCGCCAAGCGAAGCGGTGATCACGGGCATCGCGCCCAGCAGCGCCAAGTCCTCATCGGTCGCGAGCACACCGACGCGACGCCCTGTCGCCACTTGTGCTTTTGCGTCCTCAATCAGCGCGTGGCGCAGCAGGTCCGCCGGCCCGGTCCACAACCGCACTTCGGCTCGCGGCGAGTAGTGCTTGAGCAGTGTGCCCGGCGCGGTCAGCGGCGCTTCCGCGCCGCGCACGACGGTCTCGCGCATCTGGATCGTGGGATCCACGGCGAGCAGCGCATCGAGCGGAATCGCGCCCGGACGCAGCACCCGCGGCGGCGTGCTCGTCAGGTCGAGCACGGTCGATTCGACGCCGTGTGTGGTCGGTCCGCCGTCGAGGATCGCATCGATCGCGCTGCCGAGATCCTCGAGCACATCGTCCGCGCGCGTCGGACTCGGTCGCGAGAAACGATTGGCGCTCGGCGCGGCAATCGGCACGCCGGCCGCGCGCAGCAGGGCTTGCGCCACCGGATGCGCCGGCACACGCACGGCCACGGTGGGTCCGCCGGCCGTGACGCGCGCGGGCACCGCCTCAGCCTTCTGCACAATCAACGTGAGCGGCCCGGGCCAGAATGCCTGCGCGAGCGTGTGCGCGGTGGCAGGCACCACCGACGCGAGCGCGGACAGCGCGCTCGCATCCGCCACGTGCACGATGACCGGGTCGGCGGCCGGCCGCCCCTTCGCCGCGAAGATGCGGCCCACGGCGTCGGCGTCGAGCGCGTACGCGCCGAGGCCGTACACCGTCTCCGTCGGAAACGCGACGAGCCCCCCGCGGCGAATGATCGCCGCGGCGCGCGCGACGAGCGCCGCGTCCTCCGGGTCACCGGTGAGCGTCAGGCGTTCGGTGATCATGCGGGCGTATCCATCGTGTGCATGCGGCCTCGAACGTACCACGCCAGTCCCGCCAGGCCGATCGCATCGGCGAAGAACACCGCACGCATGCTCCACGCGCCGATGAATCCCGCCACCACCGGGCTCACGGCCAACCCGATCAAATACGCCATCTGGAGATAGCCGAACGCGCTCGCGCGTTCCGCTGCGCTGACGCGGTGCCCCATCGCGGTGTAGATCGCCGTCGTCCCCGTGCCGAGCGCGCCGCCCAGCACGACGGCCGTCAGCCCCATGACCCACACCGACGGGCCCAGTCCGAAGACGATGGCGGCCGCAGCCGACACCGCCGTCGCAAAGAGCACGAGCGACGCAGCGCGTGCGCGCGTGAGCCACCAGGCGGTCGACTGATTGCCGATCGCCGCCGCACCGGCAGCCAGCGTGAAGATGATGCCCGTCAGAAACGGCACACGCGACGGATCCGCGCCGACTTCGGTGAGATAGAGCGGCAGGATCGGTCCGAACGAGCGGTCCACGACCTGCAGGCAGAACACGACCACGATTGCCGTCACAAACGTGGGCATGGCGCGAAAGTACGCCCACGAGCGCGGCGTGGCCTCGAGCTCGGCCTCGCGTGCCGGATCACGTACCGGCTCGGTGAAGCCGACGAGCACGAGCAGGAATGCCAGCAGATAGAACACGGCCGACACATAGAACGCGCCCCGCAAGCCGAACGCGTGCGCAAGCGCGCCGCCGATCACCGGGCCGAGCGCCGGGCCGAGCCGCTGCGCGGTTTGCACCCAGCCGATGGCCGTGGCCATCTCTTCACGCGGCGCCGACTCGGCGGCGAGCATCATCGCGATGGGCCCATAGCCGGCGAAGAAGCCCTGCACCACGCGGAGCGCGAACACCTGCCACGGATGCGTCACCCAAGCCATGAGCGTCATGATGACGATGAAGCTGCCGAGCGAGCGCGCGACCATGGGCTTGCGCCCCACGCGCAACGCCAAACGGGCCCAGACCGGCGTCATCACGGCCGTGACGAGCGGCGTGACGCCAAGACTGAGCCCCGACCAGATCGCAATCGCGGCGGTGTCGTGCTCGCCGAGCTGCTGCAAATACAGCGGAAGAAACGGCATCACGAGCGTGAAGCCCGTGAAGCCGATGAACGTCGCGACCGTGACGGCCGCCTGATTCCGGCGCCAGTTAGAACCGGATCCGGACATCGTCGTCGGTCCGCGGGATGTGGATCGTGTCCACGAAGCGGATCTGACGCGGATGGGTCTGCATGACGATGGAGCTCGTGCGGAGGCCGTGACCAAAGAAGCGGACGCCCTTCATCAGCGCGCCGTCGGTGACGCCGGTCGCGGCGAAGATGATGCTCTCGCCCGACGCCAGGTCGTGCGAGGAGTAGATGCGACGGAAGTCGCTGATGCCCATCGCGCGGCAGCGCTCTTCATGCTCAGGCTTCGAGACCACGAGCCGCGCAAAGATCTCGCCGCCGAGGCAGCGCATCGCGGCGGCCGTCAGCACGCCTTCCGGCGCGCCGCCGGTGCCCATGACCGCGTGCACGCTCGAGCCGTCCACCGCGGCGGCGATGCCGGCCGACAGATCGCCGTCACCGATGAGGCGGATGCGCGCGCCGGCCGTGCGGATGTCCGCAATCAGCTTCTCGTGCCGCTCGCGCTCGAGCACCATGATGACGAGGTCTTCCACGCGGCGATCGAGCGCCTTCGCGATCGACTTCAGGTTGTCTTTCACGGGCCGGTCGAGGCTCACCGCGTGCTTGGCACGCGGGCCGACGACCAGCTTTTCCATGTAGAGGTCGGGCGCGTGCAGGAGACCGCCCTTGCTCGCCGCAGCAAGCACGGCGATCGCGTTGTTCGCGCCGGTGGCGCAGAGGTTCGTGCCTTCGAGCGGATCCACGGCGATGTCGACTTCCGGGAGCCCCTTCACGCCCTTGGTGGCCTGACCGACCTTTTCGCCGATGTAGAGCATCGGCGCTTCGTCGCGTTCGCCTTCACCGATCACGATCGTGCCATCCATCGGCAGATCGTCCATGACGCGACGCATCGCTTCGACGGCGACGCGGTCCGAGCCATGGCGGTCGCCGAATCCCATCGTGTGGGCGCAGGCAATGGCCGCCTGCTCAACCACGCGCAGGAAGTGCAACGACAGATCGTTTTCCAAAGGAACTCCGTTACTCACGCTCGCCCTCCGCTGCCGGCTCACGCCGGCGCTGACTCACCGGGTCACGACGACGGGATCGCCGACGCGCACACCGAGGACCTCGGCCGCGCTCGCGGCGTGGGCCGCGAACTCCAGATGATCCGTGCTCCCGAACAAGGCGCCAAGTTCGCCCGGCGCGATGTCTGAATATGTTGACACGATCCGCTCGATCGTCCGAGGACCGACCGTGACCGTGACGGTCCCCTGCCCGAACTTCTCGCAGGTCTTGCGGTCGATGTTGCTGACCACATTGCCGAAACGGTCCAGTCGCACGATCGTGCCCAGAAGGCGGTCCCCCTCGACCTTCGGGCGGGGCAACGCCAGCTGGTGGTAGTCGCTCACCGGACGGCCGAGCGCCGAGAGCTGAATCCCCTTCGCCAGCCACGCCGCGGCGGGCGCAAAGCGGTCGCGGCCTTCGAAGGTGCGGCTCACCGTCGGCCGCGCGTATTTCCGTTCGGTCAGCTCGACGACCTTCTTCGGGGCAATCTCGTGGAACACCTCGGTCAGCACGCCGTTGTCGGGCGCCACGAACTTCCAGTCGCCGGCCTCCGCGGCCAGACCGCGACGCGTCGTGCCCACGCCGGGATCGACCACCGCGCAGAAGATGGTGCCCGCCGGAAAATATTTGTAGGTCGCGGCCAGTTCGAGCGCCGCGAACGGAATGTCGTGCGCCGGGAGATCATGCGACAGATCAACCACTGTCGCGTCCGGACAAATGCTGAGGATCACACCCTTCAGTACCCCGGCATAGTGATCACGCGTGCCGAAATCAGTCAGTAGTGCGATGGTGGGCTTGGTCATACGGGGACCACGTCACGGACGGCGAAACAACGTTTCTCGGGTGCCGCTCTTCAGCAGCACGGAATCGGACATTATCAATCCGTCGAACATTTTGATGATGTCACGAGTGAGGAGCACCGTGCGAGCCACCGGTGTGGCCGGCACGGGACGGTATTTCAGCACCGAGTCGCCCTGCACAATGACCTTGGTGTAGGACTTCAGATCGGCCGGCGCCGAACCAAATGTGCCGTACAGCGCGCCGCCCTTGCGGAGCAGCGCGGCGAGCTTCCCCGCGAGCACTTGACCGGACGGTCGATCGAGAAAGTCGAACAGATCCCACACCAGAATGCCGTCAACCGTGCCCGGTTCGATGCGGTCCAGACGCGTGGCAAAGAACTCCGCCAACGCGGCACGGTCACCGCGCTTGGCGAAGGTCTCGACGTCCGCGTAGAGGTCCTCGATGTGCATCTTGCACCCGAGGCGCTCCCCGAACCACGACACATTGGACCCGACGACCGGGCCCACGTCGAGCAACACGGGCGCAGCCTGATGCGCGACCGCGGTCAGAAACCGCGGAAACACGTTGGTTTTGACGTCCGAGTCGCCCCCGGATGACGGCGCCGGTGGCGCCGCCTGCGGCGGGTCCGCTCGGCGGCTCACCCACTTCAGCACGACGGCTCAGCGCGCCTGGGGTGCGTTCGTCGCAGGAGTCGCCGCCGGTGTGGCTGTGGCGGCCGGCTTCGCGGCCTCCGCCGGCTTCGCGGCCTCACCCGTCTTCGCACGCTGCATGTCGATGCTGCCGCGGAAGTGGGCGCCATCCGCGATCGCCACGCGCGGCGCCGCGAGGTCACCGTCGACCGAGCCGGCATCGCGAATGTCAACCTTCTCCGACGCCGTGATGTTGCCGTGCACTTCGCCGTGCACTTCGCCCTGCACGACGACGGCCTTCGCGAAGACCGAGGCCTTGATGCGGCCATTCGACCCGATGGTCAGGATGTTCTGCTTGAGCTCGACCTTGCCTTCGACCGCGCCTTCGATCGTCAGGTCCTCACTCGCGCTCAACTCGCCCTTGATGACAACGCTCTTGCCAATGATGCCGATTGAATTTGTGCTCACCGTCTCACTCCCGGGGTTCGGTGGTGCGTCTTTGCGGGGGGCGTCGATCGGAACGCCCGGTTTCACCGCATCTGCCTTCCACATGCTGGTCATCTCCCACGGCGTCGATACGGGCGAGCCGCCAGTATACTGGAGGTTCACCCGACCACAGCCGTGCGCATCTACCTCGATCACAACGCCACAACGCCCCTGCACGCTCACGTGCGCGAGGCGATGGTGCGTGCCTTCACAGAAGATCTCGGCAATCCGTCGAGTGTCCATTCCAGCGGCCAGCGCGCCAAAGCCGCGATCGACGATGGCCGGTCGTCGGTGGCCGCACTCGTACAGGCGGATCCGGGCGACATCGTGTTCACCAGCGGCGGCACCGAAGCCGACAACATGGCGTTGCGTGGCGCGGTACTGGCCCGCGCGGCCTCCGGTCGTCGTGGGCTCGTCGTGTCTGCCATCGAACACGAAGCCGTGCTGAATACCGCCAAAGCGTTGCAGCAGGACGGCATCCCCGTCACGATCGTGCCGGTCGATGCGACGGGCATCGTCGATCCGGCCGCCGTGGCCGCCGCCATCGGCCCCGAGACGGCGCTTGTCTCCGTGATGCACGCGAACAACGAAGTCGGCACCATCCAGCCGATTCTCGCGGTGGCCGAAGCCGCGCGCGCGGCCGGCGCGTGGTTCCATACGGATGCCGTGCAGTCGGCCGGCA
>CAYFLU010000015.1:0-31279 GCA_964343975.1 uncultured Solibacteraceae bacterium | reverse complement strand
ACGGGAACCTACCAGTTCCCGAACGTGCCGATCGGCACGTACAGCGTGGCGTTCGAACTCGAGGGCTTCAAGAAGGCCGTCCGTCCGAACATCGTGATCACGTCGGGCTTCCAGGCGCCGGTCGACCAGAAACTCGAGGTCGGCAACAAGACGGAAGAAGTCACCGTCTCGGCCGCTCCCCCGGTGGTCGACACCAAGAAGACCACCACGGGCGGCACCTTCACGAAGGACATCCTCGAGAACATCCCGACGGCGCGTGACCCGTGGCAGGTCATTGCCATGACGCCCGGCGTGCAGCTCTCGGGCGGCATCAACGTCGGCGGCTCGGCCTCGGGCCAGCAGCTCACGCTGAACTCGCGCGGCACCTCGGCGAACGTGCAGTGGAACCTCGAAGGCGGGTCGATCACGGACCTGTCGTCGAACTCCTCGCCGTCGTACTTCAACTTCGACTCGTTCGAACAGATCCAGGTGGTCAACGGCGGCGGCGACGTCTCGGTGCAGTCGTCGGGCCTGTCGATCAACCTCGTGACCAAGTCGGGCTCGAACGTGTTCAAGGGCTCGGCGGTCGGCACGTTCGAAAACGACAAGATGCAGAGCCAGAACGTCACGCGTGAGCTCTTCAACGCGGGCAGCAACGGCTTCCTCTCGGGCAACCCGCTCCAGAAGATCTACAACATCTCGGGTGAAGTGGGCGGTCCGATCGTCAAGAACCGCCTCTGGTTCTGGATCGCCGGCGACAAGCAGGACATCAACGTCGGCGTGTTGAACTTCTTCGACGCCACGAAGGGTGGCCTGTGTCAGCAGCTTGTCGACGCGCAGAAGGCCGGCACGCTGTCGGGCCTCGTCACGTTCGACCAGCTCAACGCGGTGCAGGACTGCTTGCAGAACGACAAGACGGTCATCAAGGACCTGCAGTGGAAGTTCAACTACCAGCTGAACTCCTCGAACAAGTTCCAGTACCTCTTCCAGTCGGACAGCAAGTACCGCAACCGTCGCGGTGCCTCGGCGTCGACGACCGTTGAGGCGACGACGCAGCAGACGTCCGACAAGCCGAAGGGCGTGGGCTACTGGGGTCTCGCGTCCCCGACCCACTCGGTCACACACACCCTGATCGCGTCGGACAAGCTCGTGTTCAACACGATGTACACCTACGTCCACGGCGGCTTCTTCCTCGACTACCAGGACGTGCCGCCGCAGGGCAACTGCGCGCAGTCGCGTTACAACGCGTCGCCGACGTCGTTCGTGAACACGGATCCGACCTGCCTGTTCAACATCCAGCCGCTCTACAACCGCACCACCGGTATCGTGAGCCGTTCGCTCGGCTCGGCGACGACCGCGGGCGGCAGCTCCGGCTCGTATGACACGGTGCGTCCGTCGTGGGAAGTGAAGACCGATGGCACGTACTTCCTGACCAACGTGCTCGGCGGCGACCACTCGTTGAAGTTCGGCGTGGGCTGGCGCAAGAACCCGGTGCAGACGTACACCCACTACTCGGGTGGCGCGCGTCCGATCGTGCAGTGCGTGGGCAACGTGCAGGCCAACTGCGGCAGCGGCTACGCGGCGGTCGGCTCGGCCACGGGCGTCGTTCCGTACGTTGCGTATCTCTACCGCGACTTCCTGATCAACAACGATTGGCAGACGTACAACGGCTACATCCAGGACTCGTACAGCCGCGGCAAGCTGCGCATCAACGGCGGCATCCGCTACGACTGGCAGACCTCGAAGTACCTCGGCGGCTGCGTGCCGGCGAATCCGCTTCGTCCGGACCTGCTCCCGTCGCAGTGCGAGTCGGAGACCCGTGTTGACCCGACGACCGGCAAGGAGATCCAGTCGTTCCAGAACTGGTCGCCGCGCGTGTCGTTGACCTACGACCTGTTCGGCAACGGCAAGACGTCGGTGCACGTGAGCGGCGCGTACTACTACGCGACGCGCATCACGCTGGCCAACTCGCTGAGCGGTCTGGCGGGCGCGTACCTGCAGTGGGGCGCGAACCAGGCGAGCGGTGCGTGCAGCACCACGGCCGGTGCGTCGTGCTGGACGGACGCCAACAAGGACGGCTTCGTGCAGGCGAACGAACTGGTCGGCACGCCGACGCCGAGCTCGACGCGCTTCAACCTCGCGACGGGCGTCCTCTCGGCGGCCGGCAACACGGTGGATCCGTCGGCCAAGATCGGCCGCACGCGTGAAGTCGTGGCGGGTGTGCAGCACGAACTGATCGCGAACCTCGCGGTGGGTGCGGACTACATCTACCGCAAGTACGATCGCGGCACGGCGGCCTTCTCGGTCGGCTACCAGCCGGGCTCGGGCAACAACCTGGCCTCGCTGTACAACCCGACGGTGCAGACCTACACGGACCCGGTGACGGGCCTGTCGGCGCCGTACTACATCACCTGCACGGGCTGTGTGCGTCCGTCGGGTCTCGCGTCGATCACGATGACGGCGACGTCCTACCAGGTGTATCAGGGTCTCGACCTCACGCTGACCAAGCGCTTCTCGAACAAGTGGCAGGCGAACGTCGGTGTGACGCTGCAGACGAACCCGGGCTATCTGCCGGATTACGCCTACACGAACCCGACGGGTGTCCAGTTCTCGGACGGCAAGAGCACGATCGCGCGGTACGTGGTGAAGGCCAGCGCGGCCTACCAGCTCCCGCTCGACATCATGCTGGCGGCGAACTTCAACTGGAACGACGGTGCGACGCGCATCCTCTCGATCAATGGCCCGGGCTCGGTCTACGGTGGTGTCACCTCGACCGGCGCGGCGTCGACGATCAGCTACGGCACGCTGTCTTTCGAGGACAACGGCACCACGCGCTTCAAGTCGACGGAACTGCTCGACCTGAGCGCGCAGAAGGTGTTCAACTTCCGCGGCGGCAAGAACCGCGTGAAGCTGATGTTCGATGCGTTCAACGTGTTCAACACGAACACGATCACGGCGTACTCGAGCAACAACCGCAGCTCGTCGCTGTTCACGTCGCCGACGACGATTGTGCCGCCGCGCGTGTTCCGCATCGGCGCGCAGATCAACTTCTAGTTCGACCGGAAGTCGAAGACACGAACGGCCCGGGAGCATCGCTCCCGGGCCGTTGTCTTTTGCGGGGTGAGCGCGACCGGCGCTCGCGATGTCTGCGCGGCCCGCCCTCAGTGCCGGAAGAAGCCGAGCGCACGCCGCACGAACTCCTGCGGCGGCAGCGTCACGGCCGCGTAGCCCTTGCGCGCCCGCAGGTTCAGGCCCGGCGCCTTCGTCTTGACGTCAATCCGTCGGAACTTGCCGTCCATCGTGGCGTTGTCGGGCTGATAGCCGATCACGTAGTAGCTGCTTGTGTCGTAGGCGACTATGCCGATCGCGCGGCCGATGTCGTCGATGCCGTGCAGCATCATGCCGCCCGTGCCGGCCGTGAGAATCGCCAGCGCATCGTCGCCCGTGTCGAACGACATGGATCGCGATGTGGCGGCCGACGTCACATCCGGATTGGCGCTGATCGCGTTGATGAGACCGCGCCCGTCGATCGTGTAGATCGTCGTCCCACCCCGTGCGGCCTGCGCCGCGAGTTCCTCGAGCCGCGATCGTGATTCCTCCGAGAAGATCCCTTCGGTGAGCAGGACGAGCGTCTTGCGCCCGAGCAGTCGCGACAGGTTGCCTTGCACGTACTGCAGGTTCTGGATCGTCGTGTCCGTCAGGGCGCGCGCCGACCGGATGTAGAGCCGCGACTTCTGCTGGATCAGGTTCTCGAGCTGCTTCTCGCCGCCCTGCAACTGGCACTGGAACGGGTCGTCGCGGCAGGCCTTGGTGCCGATCTGCTCGAGCAGCTCGAGCGCCCCTTCCGTGATTCGCATCGCATCGACTTCGCTCGGCACGCGGGGAAACTCGCGAAACGGCGCGAGGAGCGAGGCGCGATTGTCGATGTTGGGCGTGGCATTCCGAATGGCCGCCAGCAACTCGACCTTGTCGTCGGTCATGCGGCTCTTGTTCATCTGGCCGTTGGCGAAGACGCCGGCCATGTCGCCCGGGAGCATCTGATGACGGATGAAATCCTCGGCACCGGTTTTCGCGCGCATCAGTGCATCGACGGACAAACCGTCATCGAACATGAACACGAAGAACCGGCGCGCACGCTCCTCGGCTTCCGACCGTGTCGCCGTGTAGTCGACGATCGTCTTCGAGGGATCGTGGGCGACCATGTAGAACTGCTGGATCTTCTGCGGCTTGCCGTCTTCGAAGAGCTGCAGGTCTTCCGGCAGGAGACCCGGGACGAAGCGGCCCTGCCGGTCGAGCGCCGTCACGTCGACCTCGACGAGGTTGGTCGACGAGCGGAACATCGGCTGTTGTGCGCCGGTGGACTGGCCGGCCGTGAGCGGGACGACGGCGGCTGCCAACAGCAGCAGCGCCGCGCGGGACGCGGGATGTCGACGCATTCGCATGGATCTTCTCCGAATGGGCCGATCATAGCCCATCGGCGTCAGGGCCGAGGTGGCCCTGACGCCGATGCGTGTGCGTATGCGGGCCGCTCAGGCGGCCCGGCGATGTCCGAAGGCGGCGGCTTGGCCCGGCTCGACCGCCGGCGCGGCGGTGTGCGCCGGCTCGTGGCCGTGCACCATGCGCGCCAGATCCGCGACAGCCTCTTGAGTCGTCTCGGCTTGCGCGCTCAGTTCCTCGCTGGCGGCCGCCGACTGTTCGGCGGCCGCGGCGGTGCCCTGCGTCACCTTCTCCATCTGTGCGATGGCCTGCGCGACCTGGTCGAGGCCCTGCGTCTGCTGATGGGTGGCCTGGCTCACGTCCTCGGCCAACGTGCGCACCTTGCGGACCGAGGTCGTGATGTCCGTGATCGTGCGGCCCAGATGGTCGATGTTGGCCGAGCCGCTCGACACGGTCGTGAGCGACGTCTCGATGATCTCCGAGGTCTGCCGCGCGGCCTGCGCGGAGCGCTGCGCCAGATTGCGTACTTCGTCGGCGACCACCGCGAAGCCCATGCCCGCTTCACCCGCGCGCGCCGCTTCGACGGCGGCGTTGAGCGCGAGGATGTTGGTCTGGAACGCGATCTCGTCGATCGTCTTGATGATCTTCGCCATCTGCTGGCTGGAGTCCGAGATCGCGCGCATCGATTCGAGCATGCGGGTCAACGCGGCATTCGACGCGTCGGCGTGACGCTCCGCTTCCATCGCGAGCGCGGCGGTGCTGTGCGAGTTCTCCGCGTTCTGTCGCGTCATCGATCCGACTTCTTCGATCGCGGCCGACGTCTGTTCGAGCGCAGCCGCCTGTTCGGTGGCGCCCTGCGACAGCGAGGACGCCGACGAGGCGAGCTGCGCCGCCGCCGCGGCCACTTCCACGGCGCCGCGGCCGATCACCTCGCTCGTGTGTTCGAGCGGCAGGGAGATCGAGCGGCTCGGATACCACGCCGCGCCCATGGCCACGAGCCAGGCCACGAGCCAGGCCACGAGGCTGATCACGAGCGGGCGCAGCTGTTCCATGCGTTGCACGTCCATGCGATGCGTGAGCAGTGACGTGAGCTCGCGCGCGCCTGACGTCCACAGGGCCGACGCCTTCATCCGCGCGTCATGCGCGGCCGTGGCGACGGCGTCGAGGTCGGCATGCGTGTCCGTCGAAGCCCGGCGCGCCGTGTCGATCGAGGCCGTGGCGGCCGCGTCGTACGCCTGCATCGGCGCACCGAGACCCGCGGCGAGCGTGTCGCTCGGGCCGTTGAAGTTCGCGTCCTCATGGAGCGCGGTCTCGAGACTGGTCTTGATCCGGCCGCGATCATTTTCGTCGAGCGAGGCGGCCAGGACGCCGAGCGCGGTGCGGTCATTGGCCGACAGGTCGCCGCGACGGTGCTGCCACGCGAACGCCTCGATCGAGGCCAGCCGGTCGATCGTCTGCGGACCGGCGATGAGCGTCATGTCCATCGTGTAGTAGCTGTCGAGGTCCGGATCGAGGATGAGGTTCGACGTGTCGCCGATGTGCGCGATGAGTGTGCGCAGGTCGCCGCGCAGATGCGTGTAGGCCGCCTCGTTGCCGCCGCGCTTCAAGGCATCCCATTCGCTGCGGATGGTGTCGGGCGCGACGTGGTGGCGCTTGCGCGCGGCCAGGCCCGGCGCCGTGACCTGCAGGGCTTCGCCCGAGGTCCGCTGCTGGTCGGCGAGCGCGGCGAAGTCGGCGTCGACGGCCGCAGCGGCCGCCGAGGCGCCCGCCGTGTCGCCACGCGCCACGGAACGCTCGTGATCCGCCACATGGGCGAGCGCGCTGACCAGCGGCGCTTCGTAGGCGGTGCCGGCCACTTCGAGGCCGGTGAAGCCGCTATTGGCGAGCATGGTCCGCACGATCATGCCGAGCATGATCATGACGGGCAGCGTGAACACGCCGCTGATGAGGAGCAGGCGTTTCGAGATCGTCCAACGGTGAACGGAAGTCATGAGTATTCGCCTCAGTCGTCGCCGAGGGCAGCGTCAGGTCCGCCGCCCGCATCCGGTATCGGGGATATCTAGAAACCGAGCAACAGGTTGAGCGCCGTCGTGAACTGGCGCGTGGACGGACGCGTGGACGACCCGAAGACCGCCGCCGACGCCTGATCGAAGCGCCCTTCCGCGCGCACCGTCACGTGGGGCGTGAACGTATGCGTCGGCGCGAGCGTCCAGGACGTGACATGCATCGGCGTGCCCGTGCGCACACCGTCGCGGTCGTTGAACCACTCGATGCGCGCGGCGACCGCGTTGCGGTCGTCGATGGCCATGCGCGCGCTGGTCGACACGCCCTGCCACATCGCCGTGGCGCCGTCGGCCGCGCCCGTCTCGCGGCCGAGATCGCCGCTCATCGTCACCGTGACGCGCTCGCGCCAGTGCGCGACCGCCACGACGTTGTAGAGGTGGCGCCAGTCTGAGGTGTTGGCACGCTCCGGACCGCCGAGGTAGTTGGCGGTCACCGTCAGTGCCGGCGACATCGTCCACGCGACCTGCCCGCCGAAGGACTTGCCGCTGTTGTTGTCGCGCACGTTGTCCCAGCCCTGCACGACCAGCATCGTCGCGGTGACGTGATCGTTCACGGTCCACGCGGCGCGGACGCCCGTGTGCGTGAACGGCTCGGCAAACCCGAAGAGGAGGCCGCGCGAGTAGGTGTCGTTGGCGCCGTCCGCGCCCTCGATCACTTCGGCGCCGACGTGCGTCGTGAACTTGCCCGCGTCGATCTTCCACGCCGCCGACGGCTTCCACGACACGAAGGCCTGTTTGAGGTCGAAGCCGGCGGAGGCGCCACCCGTCGCGGTGTCGCGAAACAGGCCGCTTGCGGCGGAGATGTTCGGCACGCGTTCACCAGAGAGCGCATTCACGGTGAATCCCACGCTCCCGGGCGTCGTGGCATCGTGGCCCACCGACAGCTCGACCACATCCAACGTGAAGCTCACCCTGACGCAGCGCATCATGCTGGTTGCCGCTGCTCCTCTCCTTCTTGCCGGCGTCATTCTTTCCATCGCCTACGTTCGAGACGCCAAAGCGCACTCCGTTCAACAGATGGTCGAGAAATCGCGGAGCGTGATTCTCGCGGCAGAGTCGGCCCGTGAAGAGATGGGGGACAAGTGGGCGAAGGGCCTGTTCTCCGCCGAGCAGTTGCGGGGATGGGCGGCTCAGGGCGATACCGATCGCATTTTGCAGGCCGTGCCGGTCGTGACGGCGTGGCGTGTGGCGATGCGGAAGGCGGACGAAGGCGGGTACAAGTTCCGCGTCGCCAAGTTCTCGCCGCGCAACAGCAAGAACGCACCGGATGACACGGAGACGCGTGTGCTCAAGATGTTCGACAGCGATCCGACCCTCGCCGAGCATTTTGAAGTCGACGCGGCGGCGAACGCCGTGCGCTATTTCCGGCCCGTGAAGCTCACGAGTGAGTGCCTGTTGTGTCACGGCGACCCGAAGACCTCCCAGACGCTGTGGGGCAATGCAAAGGGCGTCGACCCCACCGGCGGCCCGATGGAAAACTGGCACGTCGGTGAAGTGCACGGCGTGTTTGAAGTGGTGCAATCGCTCGACAAAGCGGATGCGCAGCGCGCGACGATGGTGCAGATCTTCGCCGGACTCGTGCTCGGATGCCTCCTTGTTGGTCTCGGTGTGGCGTACTGGTTCAGTCAGCGCGCCGTCGTGAAGCCGCTCGAAGACGATTTCGCGTCGCTCGCCAACGGCGCCGAGCAGATCCTCTCGGCGGCCAATCAGCTCTCCGGCTCCTCACAGACGCTCTCGCAGGGCGCCACCGAACAGGCGGCCACGATCGAAGAGACTTCTGCGTCGATGGAAGAGATGTCGGCCATGACACAACAGAACGCCGAGCACTCCGTCCAGGCAGCGCAGCTGATGAACACCGTCGGCCAGCAGGTGACCTCGTCGAATGAGGCATTGCGGACGATGCAGGTGTCGATGGACGAGATTCAGGCGTCGAGCCAGGAAGTCGCGAAGATCATCAAGACGATCGACGAGATCGCGTTCCAGACGAACATCCTCGCGCTCAACGCGGCGGTCGAAGCCGCACGTGCGGGCGAAGCCGGCATGGGCTTCGCCGTGGTCGCGGGCGAGGTCCGCAATCTCGCGCAGCGTTCGGCGCAGGCGGCGAAGGACACGGCCCTCATGATCGAGACGTCCATCGCGCGCACACAGGGCGGCGGCGCGCAGATGGAACGCGTGGCGGAGGCGATCAACTCGATCACGACGAGCGTCACCGAGGTGAAGTCGCTGATCGAGCAGGTCAGCACCGCGAGTCGCCAGCAGGCGCAGGGCATCGATCAGATGGCCACGGCGTTGTCGCAGATGGAGAAGGTAACGCAGACGATGGCGGCGACCGCGGAAGAAAGCGCGGCGGCGAGCGAGGAACTCACGGCGGCGGCCCAGTCGGCCTTGGCCAGTGTGGGGCGCCAGTCGAGCGCTGCCGTGGCGACGGTCGGGGCACCCGTGCCGGAGCCCGCGCACCTGCGTCGCGCGGCCTCAGTCACTGTGGCCCATGGCGGCTTGATATCCTAGAGGGCGATGCTCAGAGCTGGAATCGTCGGCTTGCCGAATGTCGGCAAGTCGACCCTCTTCAACGCGGTCACGCGCACGCGCAAGGCCGAAGCCGCCAACTATCCCTTCTGCACGATCGATCCGAACGTCGGCATCGTGACGGTGCCCGACGCCCGGCTCTACGAGCTGCAGCGGATCGCGAAGACCGGGGTGGTGATTCCCGCCGCGATCGAGTTCGTCGACATCGCCGGCCTCGTGAAGGGCGCAAGCCAGGGGGAAGGGCTCGGCAACAAGTTCCTCACCCACATCCGCGAAGTGGACGCCATCGTCCAGGTGGTGCGCTGCTTCGAGGATGAAGACGTGCATCACGTGTCGGGCACCGTGGATCCGGTCCGCGACATCGAAGTGATCAACACCGAGTTGATCCTCGCCGACCTCGACTCCGTCAAGAAGCGCCGTGAACGCCTGCAGAAAGAAGTGAAGCGCGGCGACAAGGCGGCCGCCGTGGAGGACGGCGCCCTTGCCAAGCTCGAGCCCGTGCTCGACACGGGCAAGCCCGCGCTGCTCGTGGAGCTCTCGGAAGAAGAGAAGATCTACACGCGCCAGCTGTTCCTCCTCTCGGACAAGCCGACCATCTTTGCCTGCAACGTGAAGGACTCCGAGTTGGCGACCGCCGATTCGAATCCGTACGTGCAGAAGGTGCGCGAGTACGTGAAGACGCATCTGGCCTGTGAAGCCGTCGTGATCAGCGCGCAGATCGAGAGCGAGCTGATCGACCTCGCGCCGGAAGAAGCCGATGCCTTCCTCAAGGATCTCGGCGTGAGCGAGAGCGGCCTCGGCTCGCTGATCCGCGCCACCTACCATCTGCTCGGGTTGCGCACGTATTTCACCGCCGGTGAAAAGGAAGTGCGCGCCTGGACGATTCACGCCGGCGACACGGCGCCGAAGGCCGCCGGTGTCATCCACAGCGACTTCGAGCGCGGCTTCATCAAGGCGGAAACGGTGGCCTACGCCGATCTGGTGGCGTGCGGCTCGGTGGCGGCGGCGCGGGAGAAGGGCCTCTACCGTATGGAAGGCAAAGAGTACGTCGTCGCCGACGGCGACGTGATGCTCTTCAAGTTCAACGTGTAGTGCCACGCCGCATGGGGCGGTGTATTCTCGCCCCATGCGCATCACCCTTGGCGTCTTCGCGTGTCTGATCGCGGCTCTGGCCGTGCAGGCGCGGCAGGACGCGCCGGCGTCGTCAGACGCCGGCTACTCTCCGCTCGGCTACTACGACCTTCGCGCCTTTGAACAGGCGTACCCCGGCGTGCCCGGCTCCACGCTCGTGCTGCAGGCGCAGGCCTCGCGCTACTGGGTCTACCGCGGCATTGCGTATCGCAACGCGGATCCGGTCGGCACGGCGTGGCTGAGTCTCGGTCCGGAGACCAACCTGCAAGACGCCTCCGCGCAAAGCAGCAGCAACATCTCGGGTCGTGTGACGGCGCTCGCCGTGTCGCCGTCGTGCACGGAACTGGGCGCGTGCCGGATGTGGGTCGGCGCGGCCGGTGGCGGCGTGTGGCGCACCGACGACGCGATGCATCCGACGGATCCGAAGTGGCGGTGGGTCTCGCGCGGGCTCGGCACGAACAGCATCGGTGCCCTGGCGCTCGATCCGAGCGACCGCACGGGCAACACGCTCTACGTCGGCACGGGCGAGACCAACACGCCGCAGAACAGCGGCGCCGGCACGGGCCTTTACAAGAGTACGGATGGCGGCGACTCCTGGGCACGCGTGCCGACGATGATCACGGACCCGGCGGTGTCGCCGGCCGAGATCGACTTCACGTCCACGCGCGGCATCAGCACGGTGATCGTCGATCCCACGCGGCCGCAGACGCTCTACGTGGCCACGACGACGGCGATGCTCGGCATGACGGCGGTGCGCGGCGGTCAGACGCAGGTCACCGGCTACCCGCAACCGCGTGTGGGCTTGTACAAAACCGAGAACGGCGGTGTGTCGTGGACGTTGGCGTGGGTGCCGCCGCTCGACACCGTGTTCGTGCCGTCGGCCAATCTTGGCGTCGGCGTGCGCGACACGATGTCGGGCGTTCGCTTCGCGAAGCTCGATCCGCGCGATCCCTCGATCATCTATGTGGCGGCGTGGAACAACGCCATCCATCGCTCCGCGCCGTCACTCGAAGGCGGCGACGCGTCGTTCAAGCCGATCTTCGCGATCGTCGGCGCGGCTCGGCAACGTGATCTGCCGATGTTCGACGTGGCCATCAAGGACGGCCGCGCACGTCTGTACGTCTACAACGGCACGGAGTCGCTGACGGCGCAGTCGCTCTATCGCGTCGACAACGCCGACGTGCCGGCCGCCGCGCTCGCGACCTCGGCCAACGGCGTGCTGACCAACGCGGCCGCATGGCTCAAGCTCACGGTCGACTCGGCGACGTCGCCGAGTGGGCTCAGCCGGGAGATCTGCGGCACGCAGTGCTTCTACGATCTGGTCGTGGCCACGCCGCCGGGGCAGCCCGACACGGTGATCCTGGGCGGCCAGCTCCACCCGACGTTCAGCACGCCGACGATCCGGTCGACGAACGCCGGCGTCAGCTTTTCGGACTTCGCCGCCGACGCCCAGAGCCCGCGCCTCTACTCGCATGTCGACGTTCGCACGGTGGCGTTTCATCCGCGCAATCCGAACATTGCCTTCGTCGGTTCCGATGGTGGCGTGGTGCGCAACGACGGCACCTTTGCCAACGTGTCGTCGTGGTGTGCGTCGCTCTTCCCGAATGCGTCGCAGTGCGCCACGATGCTCTCGTCGGTGCCGACGCGGCTGTTCTTCATGAACAAGGGGCTGCAGACACTGCAGTTCTACAACATCGCGCTCGATCCGAAGGCGCCGCTCACGCGCCTGATCGGCGGCCTGCAGGACAACAGCACGATCTGGCAGGACGGCACGGGTGACGGGCGCACGTGGCGCACGCTGTTTCCGTACGGCGACGGCACGTCGGCATCGGGGTTTCACCCGTCCCTGTCGTCGGTGCTCTTCGCCAGTTTTCAGAGCAATCGCTTCTTCACGAACTTCCGCAACGGCGCGAGCGGGTTCTGGGTGCGCACGGATGACCCGATCCGAGCGTCGAACGAACTGGCCACCGTCACGGCCTCCACCGGCCGCCAGTTTCTGACGTTCGACACGGTGAATCCGAACACGCAGTTCACCGGGTTTCAGCATGTGTGGCGCACGCAGAACAATGGCGGCAGTCAGACGTCGCTCGAGGCGTCGTGCAAGTTCCCCTCGTCGACGACCAGCTCGGGCTGCGGCGACTGGGTGCCGCTCGGCGTCGCGTATCCGTTCACTTCCGGAACGACGCCAGCGTCCACGAGCCGGCTGCCGGGCGATCTCACGAGCCCCTACTACGGCAACGATCGCGGCGGCGGCATCATCGTCGCCGCCGAGCGCGCGACGTCGGACGCCGGCACGCTCTGGGTGGCGACGAGCTTCGGTCGATTGTTCGTGACGAAGAATGCCGATGCGCCCGGGGCTGACGTGCAGTTCACGCGCATCGATGCGGCCGGAACGCCGAATCGGTTCGTCACCCGGATCCTCGCGGATCGCACGAACCCCAATGCGGCCATCATCGCCTACACCGGATTCAACCAGCTGACGCCGTCGACGCCGGGGCACATCTTCCGCGCCGTGTTCAATCCGTCGACCGGTCGGGCGACGTTCACGCCACTCGATGCGGATCTCGGCGACATCCCGATCAACACGATCGCCTTCGATGACGTGCGCGGCGATCTGTATGCCGGAACCGACTACGGTCCGATCGTGTTGCGCCGCGGGTCATCGACGTGGACGGCCGCCGGTGTCGGATTTCCCGAGGCCGTGATCGTGGACCTGAAGATGGTGAGCGACAAGCGCGTGCTCGTGGCCGCCACGCACGGGCTCGGGATCTTCTATCTGAATCTGCCGGTGAGCTAGAACCGCACCGCCACGCCGATCGTGACGAGGCCGCGCAGTTGCAGGCGTGTGCTCGTCGCCACCTCGAGGTGATCGTACGCATCGCCGCTCAGCGTCGAGCGGCGACCCGTGCTCGTGTTGTTGCTGAACTGCACCGATGGATTCGTGAACGACTCGATGAAGTCGGCCGGCGTGCCCGTGGCGACCGTCGGCGTGGCGTCGAGGTTCGTGCTGATCGTGCGGTTGGCGGCGATCAGCCGGGCATCGACACGAATGTGCAGGTGTTCCGTCATTTCACGGCGGAGGCCGGCGCCGATGACGACGACCGGTGCGGTCGACGCGGTGCCGCGCACCGCCACGTGATCGCTTTCGTCGATCGGCACGGATCCCAGAATCCGCGTGCGGTAGCGCGCATCGAGCGTGAATGCGGGCGCGGTGCCGGTGCTCGTGATCAGGCCGGCGCCGAGCGTCACATACGGTGTGACGCCGGAGACGGGCGCGAACTCCATGTTGGCGGCGAGTGTGGCGGTAAGGTCGCGCGGCTGTCCGTTGTCGGCGGCCGCCGTCGCGGTCACGACCGTGCCCGTGAACGGGCCTGTGGCGAGGAGCGCCGTCATCGCCGTGACGAACGAACTGCGCGTCTGTTCGATCGCGGTGGTGGCCTCCGGCGATAGTCCCGCACGGCTCGGCGCCAGGTCCACCGCGGCTTCGAGCCACACATGCTCGGAGGTGCGCAGGCGCAGCCGGATGCCGCCGGCCACGCCATCCTGCGCGTCGCGGCCAAAGGTGGCGATCGCGGCGTCGAGCGGTGTCACGCGCGCCGCCACGCCCAGCTGCGCATTGACATCGTTCAACAGCGTCGCGCCGTCACCGAAAAGCCACGACGACACGCGGCGGCTCGGAAACAGCGGACTCGAGGTCGTGATGGGGGCGCCGGCCACGGGCAGGGCGAGCGCCGCCGCGCCGGTGTCGAACTGGTGGCTGAGCGAGCCGTACGCTTCCACTTCGACGCGCGCGCCACTCGGTGCCGTCTGTGCGGCTGCCGCTGTTGCGGTGGCGGCGACGAGCGCGAAGGCCATCATAAATCGACGCATGGGAGCCGACGATATCATCGCCGGCCCGGCCGGTCAGCGTTTTGGCGAGGCCTTCATCGCGCGGGCTCGCGCGAGGTTCTCGTGTGCGCCGATGTGCTCCGGATCGACGGTCACCGCCCGCTCGAACGCGCCGATCGCGTCGTCGACCCGGCCCGAGGCAATGAACGCCACGCCGAGGCCGTTCAGGAGCGCGCCGTCGTGCGGACGCGCCGCCACCGCGCGCTCGAAGTGCGGGATGGCGTCGGCCGGACGATTGGCGCGCACGAGCGCATTGGCGACGGCGATGCGCGCATCGAGGTCGTCCGCGTGGATCGACAACAGCGCGTTCCAGTGGCCGATGGCGTCGTCGAGGCGTCCGAGCTTCATGCACGCGTCGGCAGCCAGCAGGTGCGCGGTTCGTACCTGGGCGAGCTGCGGTGGCTGTGTGGCGATGAACGCATCGAACTCGCGCACCGCTTCGTCGCCGCGTCCGCGGGCGTTGAGCACCGTGGCGAGGTAATACCGCGCGGGCGGATAGGCGGGTGCGGCCATGCGCAGATAGGTTTCAGCTGTGTGAAGTTGACCGGCGGCCGCCAGTTCCGTGCCGTACATCGAGTACGCCGCTGGTGTTGGATAACGGCGCGCCGTCGTCTCGGCCAGCACGAGCGACGAGGCGAATTCTTCGTTGCGCTGTCGCGTCAGCACCACGGCGCCCGACAGGAGCACGAGGAGTGCCGTCGCGGCCGCGGGTCGTTGCCAGGTGACGTCAGTGAGCGTCGGCGCGAGACGCCGCCAGCCGGCGACCGCCGTGCAGAGCACGAGCGCGACGACCGCCATGAGCGGGAGGTACATGCGGCGTTCCGCGCCGACTTCCGTGGCGATCGGCACGACGCTCGACGCGGGGGCCAGCGTGACGAACAGCCAGAGACCGAGGAAGCCGAGGCGACGCGACCGCACGAGCGCCCACAGCGTCAGGGCGAATGCCGTTGCGAGCAGCGCGACCTGCGGCCACACGTCGGGGAAGTGCAGTGGCTGTGGCCAGCCGTAGTTGAGCACGAGGTCCGTCGGCCACACGCTGAGGCGGAGGTAGCGCAGGATCAGGCGCGACTGATTCCAGAGATACGTGAGGGCATCCGCATCGTGGGCCGCGAAGCCGGCCGACAGCGATCGGGCACCGCGCGCGACGCCGGCGAGAATCAGCCACGTGGCGGCCAGTCCGCCGTAGAGCACGCGGCGTTGTGCCCACTGTGCGCGCCAGTCGGTGTGCAGCAGCGCGTAGTCGAAGGCTACGACCAGCACGGGGACCACGACCATGCTCTCCTTGCAGCCCATGCCGAGCGCACATAGGGTCCAGGCGAGGGCTACCCGCGGGCCCGGCCGCGCGGCGTCGTGTGCACGGATGGCGGCCCAGAGCGTGCCGAGGGCGCACGCGGCCATGAGCAGCTCGGTGCGCTGGCTCACGTAGTTCACCGCGTCGGTCGTGAGCGGATGCACGGCCCACGCCGCCGCGATGGCCATGGCGAGTGGCAGCGATCGCGTGGCCCGGCGCGCGATGACGAGCAACAGCACGGCCGTGAGCATGTGCAGCGCGATGTTCACGGCGTGATAGCCGACCGGGTCGAGCGCGCCGGCGGCGTAGTTCAGCGCGAAGGTGAGATTGGCGATCGGGCGACCCGCCACCGGCGTTTCAAACGGTGGTCGGAGCACCTGGCCTATCTGCGCCACGTCGCGAATCGTGGGGTTGTCGAGGATCGTGTCGCGATCGTCGTAGATGAACGGGCCGTGCAGGCTGTTGCTGTAGGAGAAGGCGATCAGCGCAATCAGCGCGAGGATACTCGCGATGAGCATCGCGGCCGACGTGTTTGCACGTGGAGCTCTACTGGACTGTAGGTTGGGTTCAGTGGTGGAAGAGGCGCGGCGCTTTGGCCGCCGGGAACCGCCGGTCAGGCCGGCGCGTTGACCGCGATCGCTTTCCACGCTCCCTGACGGAACCGCACCACGCTCAGCGTGGCGCGCGTCGCATGCCCGCACACGATCGCGAGCCAGATGTGCCACGACTGCAGCCCTGCGGCGCCAGACGCGGCCTGAAACGCAAAGCAGATCGCGATCGGCACGACCAGCTGCGAAATCATTGAGATGAACAGCGGGCTCTTCGTGTCGCCGGTGCCCTGAAGCGCGCCCGTGAAGGACAGCGCCACGGTGACGAAGAAGCCCGACACGGCGAGGAACATCAAGAGCTGACGGGCGATGGTGCCCGCAACGCCGTCATTCAGGTTGAACACATTCAGCAGCGGACCCGGGATGAGGACGAAGGCGCCGCCGATGACGGCCGCCACGACCAGCCCGATCTTTGCCGCGGCATCACCGGCGCGTGCGGCGCGGTCCGGCTGCTTCGCGCCGAGGTTCTGTCCCGCCACGGCCGCTGCGGCGCCCATAAGACCGTTCGACGTCCACGTGATCAACGAGAAGAGCTCGGTGTAACCGACCGCGTACGCGGCTTGCGCCTCCGCGCTCGTCGGCAGCGAGCCGATGAAGCGCACGAGCATCACGCCGGCCACGTTCATTGCGATGCCCTGCACGCCGGCCGGCAGTCCGAAGCGGAAGAGCTCGCGGATCACCGACCAATCGGGCGCATACGACATCGTCCGCGAGAACTTCACGACCAGCCGGCCGCTGAAGAGCCACCAGAGCGCGACGAGGGCCGTGAGGCCGCTGGCGAGCGACGTGCCGATCGCGGCGCCGGTCGCGCCGAGCGCCGGGATCGGACCGAGTCCGCCGATCAACACGACGTTGAAGGCGATGTTCAGCACCGTCAGCATGATGCCGAGCCGCAGCGGCGTCTTGGCGTCGCCGGCCGCGCGCATGGCGCCGCCCATCATGAAGAAGATGAGCATGCCGATGCTGAACACGAACATGATGCGCATGAACGGCAGCGCCACCGCCTGCACTTCCGGCGCCGCGTGCACGAGATTCAAGAGCGCCGGCGAGGCGAAGTAGCCGACGGGGGCGAGCACACCGACACCCATGATCACGGCTGTGAGAAACGCCTGGTAGACGGTGCGGTTCACGGCCTCGACATTGCCCGCGCCCGTGAACCGGGCCACGAGCACGCCCATCCCCGTGAACACGGAGCTCACGAAGACGACGACGAGGATCCAGAGCTGGATGCTGACGCCGATGGCGGCGTTGCCGGCATGGCCCACGTAGTGGCCGACCATCGCGTGATCGACGACGCCTTGCATGCCGCCGATGATGTTCTGAAGCATCGTCGGCCACGCCAGCTTCCAGACGGCCCGCTGGAGAGGACCCTCGACAATGCTGCGATCGAATGTTTTCAAGGCCTCACACTTTTAAGGATGTGGTGCAGCGTGTCAAGCGCACGGGCGGCGCACGGCGTGCTGGTGTGCGCCGCCGAACATGTGATCGGTTCTTGTGGGCGCCGATCCGCGCCGTGTCGCTCTGCTACACTCCGCGCGGGTTCCCCTATGTCCATCATTCATCATCGGGTCGGCATTGCGGCATCGAGCGAGCGCGTGTACGACGCGCTCAGTTCGCTCGACGGCTTATCGCGGTGGTGGGCCGCGCACACCACCGGCAGCACGCGTCTCGGCGGCATCATCCACCTGCCGCGTGATGCGGGCGGCTATGCCATGCAGGTGTCGGACTTTCAGGCCGGCTTGCTCGTGCATTGGAAATGCGTCGACGGGCCGCGCGAGTGGATCGGCACCGACGTCACGTTTCGTCTGCAGCCGGAGCGCGAGCAGACGTTCGTGCAGTTCACACACGGCGGGTGGGCTGACGGCGTCGAGGCCATCGGCCATGCGAGCACGAAATGGGCGACGTTTCTGCTGAGCCTCAAGCACTGGCTCGAACGGAGCGAGGGCCGGCCGTTTCCGTACGACATGAAGGTGTTTGTGGGAGACTGAGCGGCGTGACGCCGCCTACCGACAGCCTCATCGAAATCCGTGACCGCATGCGCGCGTTCGTGGCCGAACGCGACTGGGATCAATTTCACACGCCCAAGAACCTCGCGTCCGCGTTGATCGTGGAAGCGGCGGAACTGCAGGAGCACTTCCAGTGGCTCACGCCTGAGCAGTCGATGGCGCTCGCGCCGGAGAAGCGCGCGGCGGTGGCCGACGAGCTGTCGGACGTGCTCGTCTATCTCGTGCGGATCGCCGACACGCTCGACATCGATCTGATGCCTGCCGTGCGCCGGAAGATGGCCGCCAACGCCGCGAAGTATCCGGTGGAGAAGGCCAAAGGATCGATGCGGAAGTACACCGAGCTATGACACGCGGCGTCGCGGCCCTGCGCGTGCGTGTGCTGGCTGTGATTTCGCCGGTCGTGCTGGTGGCGTCGCTGGCCGCGCAACCGTCGGGCCTGCGGGGCCCGATGCTCGACGCGCACAACTGCTACCCCGAGGCGGGGCAGTGGCGCGATCGGCTCTCCCGCGCGCTCTCGACGGGCGTCACGCCGATCGGTATCGAGCAGGATCTCGCCTGGAAGTCTGATGGGCGTGGCGGCGGTGTGTCGGTCGTCGCGCACGACACGCCACTCCGCGGTGACGAGCCGACGCTCGAGCGGTACTTCTTCGACGCGCTTGCGCCCCGGATGGAGGCGGCGCTGGCGGCGAACCGGCGCGAGACGTGGCCGCTCGTCGTGCTGCATTTCGATTTCAAGACGAACGAGCCTGAGCATCATCAAGCCGTGCTGGCGCTGCTGCAGAAATACCGACGATGGCTCACCACCGCGCCTCGAGGTGTGGATGCGCGTCCGCAACCGCTCGTGATCGGGCCGATGCTCGTGCTTACCGAAGCGGGTGAGGGCCAGGAGCGCGACTTCTTCACGACGCGTCCCGCGGATGAGCCGCTCATGATTTTCGGCACGGTGCCGCCCGTGTCGTTGACTGCGTCTGATGATCGCGACGCGCAGTGGGATGCGGCGATCGGCGCGTCGCCCGAGCGGCTGCTCCCGGCCGGCGCCACGAACTACCGGCGCTGGGCGAACTTCGGTTGGTCGGTGGTGGAGCGCGGCGGCCAGCGCCGTGCCGGCGACTGGGCCGCTGCCGACGCCGCCCGCCTGAAGGCCATCGTCGATCGCGCGCACGCGCTCGGCCTCTGGATTCGCTTCTACACGCTCGATGGCTACGGCGCCGGCGAGGGCCGCGGCTGGGGCGAGAGCTACAACTTCGGCTCGCATGAGGCGGTGGAGGCGCGGTGGCGCGGGGCCATCGCGGCCGGCGTCGATTTCATCGCGACGGATCAGTACGAAGACTTTGCGTCCGCCGCACGTGCGTTTCGGTCTCGGCTCGCCCCGCGGCATCCGTGACATCCTTCGTCGGCAGCGCACTGCACCGGTTTGTCGAACAACCGGTCTATCGCCTGTGGCACGGCGAGCCTGCGCGCGCCCCGCTCGGGGTGTAGCATTCCGTCAGTGGGAACCGCGCCAGTGGTACCGGGAGAGTCGGGTGACGGCCGGGTCATGGCCCCGGCCGTGCTGACATCCGGACCGACGCGGCGGATCTATGAGCGGCTGTGTCTGCCGGCGCGCTGACGGTCTTCTTCCTCATCATCCCGACCAACTACCTCCAGGGCCTGCCGTGGGAAGTGAATGCGCTCGCCGGCGCCTTCGGCGCCGTGTCATGGGTGCTCCATCGGCTGGCCAAGCGCGGTCGCGTGTATCCCACCGCCTTCCTCGGGCTCATGGTGGCCGTCATCACCATGATCTGGTTTCCGAATGCCGGCATTGAAGGCGGCGTGCCGTTCTTCTTTCTGCCGGCGCTGACATATGCCGTGATCTTCTTTCGCGGGCGTGCCCGCGCCGTTGCGGCCGTGGCGATCGTCGCTGACGGACTCGTTCTGATGCTGCTCGAACACCTGCATCCGGACTGGGCCACGCCCTTCGGTGACGTGACTGCGATGCGCATCGACAACGCCGCCGGTTTTGCCACGAGCGCGCTGTTGATGACGATCATGCTGTGGGTCGTCACCGACAGCTACGATCACGAAGCCTCGAGCCGTGAGTCGACCCTCCTCGCGCTCGATGAGGCGCGGGAGGAATTCGCCCGGCTGTTCCAGATGAATCCTGATGCCGTGTATCTCGTCGACACGTCGATTCCCGCCTACATCGACGTGAATCACGGCTTCGAACGGCTGAGCGGCTGGACGAAACCTGAGGCGGTCGGGCGGAGCGCCGATCAACTGCGTCTGTGGGTGAACGCCGACGAACGCACGCGCTTCTACGAAGAACTCTCGCGCGACGGTCACACGCAGAACTTTCTCGCGCGATTCCGGCGCAAGGACGGGCGCGAGTTCTGGGGCTCGACGTCGGCGAACTGGGTGGAGATGTCCGGCCGCCGCCTCCTCCTGCTGACCACCCGCGACGTCACGACGCGGATCGATGCGCAAAGGCGCGACGCGGAATCGCGCGCGCTGCTCGCCGCGCTGATCGACAGCACGAGCGACGGCGTGTGGCAGGTGGATCCGCAACGGTTCGCCTTCACGGCGTTCAATGCCGCATTCGTCGAGCGCTTCCGTCGCGAGTGGGGACGGACGCCCGAGCTGGGTCAGACGCTCGATGAACTCGCCTCGCCCGAGGTCGGCGCGATGTGGCGCGCGTTCTATCAACGTGCGCTGACCGAGGGGCCGTTCTCGACCGAGTACACCTACGACAGCGGCCGCCGCGTCACGCTGGTGTCGCTGAGTCCCGTGACGCACGAAGGCGACGTCTTCGGCGTGTCGGTGTTCAGCCGCGACATCACGGAGCTCAAGCGGGCCGCCGAAGAGCGCGCGGCGATGGAACAGCAGCTGCTCCAGTCGCAAAAGATGGAGAGCCTCGGCAGCCTGGCCGGCGGTGTGGCGCACGACTACAACAACATGCTCACCGCGATCATGGGCAACACCGAGTTGCTCCTCGACGACGAGCGTGACGAAGACCGGCGTCACTCCCTGCTGGCGATCCTGCACGCCGCCACACGCTCGAAGGAACTGACCGGCAAGCTCCTGGCGTTCGGTCGCCGCGGCAAGAACATCGTGCAGGCCGTGGACCTGTCGTCGATCGTGAAGGACTCGCTCGCGATCCTGCGCCCGTCGTTCCGGGCGGACCTGCAGATCGTCGCCGACATTCGCGCGGCGTGGACCGTCGACGGCGATCCATCGCAGATGAGTCAGGTCATCGTCAACCTTTGCATCAACGCGAATGAAGCGATGCCGGCCGGTGGCACGCTGCACGTCTCGACGGCCGACATCGCGCTCGGCTCCGCCGTGGCGCGTCGCGCGGCGCTGCCGCCCGGCGACTACGTGATGTTGCAGGTGCGCGACTCGGGCATCGGCATGACCGAGGAAGTGCAGGCGCGCATCTTCGAGCCGTTCTTCACGACGAAAGTCGGGGGCCAGGTGCGCGGCACCGGTCTCGGGTTGTCCACGGTGTACGGCATCATCCAGTCGCACGGCGGCAACATCAGCGTCGAGTCGTCGCCCGGCCAGGGCGCGTCCTTCACGGTGTATCTGCCGAAGGGGCACCTGAACCCCGAACGTCCGAGTGCTGCGCCGACGCTGGCGAGCGGCACGGGTGTGATCCTGGTCGCCGAAGACGAAGACATGGTGCGCGACCTGCTCGTGTCGGCCATCACCGGTCTCGGCTACAAGCCACTCGTGGCGATCGACGGCGACGATGCGGTGCGCGTGTTCAAGGAACATCACGCGACGCTCGTCGGCGTGATTCTCGACCTCCGGATGCCGCGCAAGACCGGCGCGCAGGCCTTCGCCGACATGCGCGCGATCGACCCGCACGTGCCTGTGCTCGTGTGCTCGGGTTATGGCGAGAACGAGGAGGCGCAGCGATTGATCACACTTGGTGCGCGCGGCCTCCTCGCCAAGCCGTTCACGATCGCCGACCTGTCGGCCCACCTCGCGCGCATGGCCCGTCGCATCTGACGCGGCACGTGTCCCCTCCGCGCACGCTCCCACCTGCGCCACGCCTGAGATAGAGTGTCGCGGTGCCGACCCTGACACGCGCGTTGTCTGTGATCATCGCGACGGCCGCTGTCGCCACCCTGCTGGTGGCGGCGCCGGCCGCGCAAACGCGAGGACGCACGCCGGCGAAAGCCGCGCCGCCGAAGACCGCCGCTCCCGCTCCGGCGACCGACAAGCGGACGCCCAAGCAATTGGTCGACGAACTGCTCGACGCGGATCGCGCGTTCTCGGCCGCCAGCGCACAAACCACCGTCGTGCCCGGTCTGTCGGCCATGTTCGCTGACGACGTGATCATGCCCACGCCAGACGGCGCGTTCGCGAAGGGCAAGGCCGCCGTGATCGATGCGCTCTCGGCCAATCCCGACAACACGACCGGCGCCGTGAGCTGGGCGCCAATCCGCGGCGGTCTCTCCGGTGACGGCCAGCACGGCTTCACGTTCGGCTACATGACATTGAAGAAGGCCGACGGCAGCCCCGTGTTGATGAAGTACATGACCTACTGGGTCAAGAGCGCAGCTGGCTGGCGCGCCGTCGCCTACAAGCGTGCGCGCCGCCCTGACGGCAAAGTATCGACGGCGATGATGCCGCCGTCTCTGCCGCAGCAGCTCGTGGCGCCGAAAGCCATCACGCCCGCGGTCAAGCAAAGCCTCGTGGCGGCCGAGAAGGGCTTCTCCGACCTCGCACAGCAGGTGGGGCTCGCGGCGGCGTTCGAGAAACTGGGTTTGCCCGATGCCGTGAACTTCGGTGGCGGCGCGAACGCGAAGTATGTCGTCGGTCCGCGTGCGATCGCGAAGCTCGTGGGCGCGAATCAGCCCGCGACCGGCGGCAGCACGCTGTCGTGGAGTTGCGAGACGCCGATCGTCGCGTCGAGTGGTGATCTCGGAGTGTCGATCGGGTTCATTCGGCAGAACACGGGGGGCGGAGCGCCGACGCCGTTCTTCACGATCTGGAGGAAGGTCAATAAAGTGTGGAAGTACATTGCGGAATGAAAGTGCGAAGGTGCGAGAGTGCCAACGTTCCGCAGTGCAAAGTGCGAGAGAGAAAGTGCGAAAGTGCGATGTGAAAGTGCGATAGTGCGAAAGTGCGATCGTGCTCTAGATGTGGTGCCAGCGTTTGAGATCGGCCATCGTCTCCGTCACTGTCTCTGCGGCTGAGCGGAAGTTGAGGCCGAGGTCGTTCGTGATCTTCGCGGTGCTGTACCGCGGCACGCGGCCGACGTGGGTGCGCAAGTAGGTGCCGACGCCTGACGGTTGAGCGAACGATGCCAGTGTCACCACCGCATTTGGCAGCCGCAGTGTCGGGAGTTTCCAGGGCTCGCCGCCTTTGATCTGCTTCAGTAAGTCCACCAGCGCGGCCATCGTCATGACGTCGCCCGCGCACAGGTAGCGGCCGTGCGCGGAAGCGGTCGTCATCGCGCGGATGTGCGCGTCGGCGACGTCGCGCACGTCTGTGAAACCCCAGGCCAGTTGCATGATGCCGGGGTAGGCGCCCTTCACGATGTCTCTGAAAATCTGATTCGACACGTTCAGGCTCGGCGCGAGCGATGGTCCCACCACCATAGAGGTTGATGACCACGAGCGAGAAGCGCGGCTGTTCGCGCTCCATGAAATCCCAGGCGGCGCGTTCGGCAAGGGTCTTCGAGAAGTAGTACGGATTCCGCGTGAGCGACGACTTGGTGTTCCAGTCTGCTTCGGTGAGCACGTGGTCGCTCGAGGGTTCATCCGTGATGGCCGCCATGGATGACGTGACGATCACGCGCTGAATCGACGGCTGGGTCAGGCACGAGCGCAGCACGTTCAGCGTGCCGTTCACGGCCGGATCGACGAGATCTCTTTGGGGATCCTTGACCGCGAGCACGTACGGGCTCGCGGTGTGCATGACGACGTCGCAGCCGACGACGGCGGCGTCAAACGCGCCCGGTATGAGCAGGTCGGCTTCGATGAGCATCAGCCGAGTGTCTGCGCCGGGAAGCTCCAGCAGGGGACGCACGGCAGCGACGTTTGTGAGCGATCGCACCGTGCCGACGACGTCGTGGCCCTGCGCGAGCAGTTGCTCGACGATGCGCGTGGCGATGAAGCCGGTGGCGCCGGTGACGAGGACGCGAGGCATCAGTAGAAGTTGATCGTGAGCGCGCCGACGCGGCCGACCGCGCTCGTGATGCGCACGCGTGCGTGGCGGACGGTGACCGGCGTGAAGCGGTCGAGTTTGCAGTAGCCGATCGTCGTGCCGGTGGCCAGTGTCTGCCAGGTGGTGCCGTCCGTCGAGCCCTCAATGACGTAACCCGACACGGTCTGCCCGTCGGCGATCGGTTCCCGCAACGACGAGATCGAAATGGTCCGATCGGCGCCGAAGGCATAGGTGCCCTCGGCAAATCCGTTGGCGTCCACGCGATTGCTGCGCCGCGGCGCCGTTGGGCCCCCTTCGAACCCCGGCAGTCTCAACATCTCCGTCAACTGTGTGCGCATGCCCGTGAGACGTTCGACGTCGATGTCGTGGAGCAGTCCGTCGCGCGTCGGCGGCACGTTGAGCAGCAGCTTCGAGTTGCGGCCGACCGATGTGAAGTAGAGATTCACCAGGTTGTCCACCGTGCGCACCTTTGCGTCGTCGGCCGGGTGATAGAACCAGCCCGGACGAATCGAGACGTCGGTTTCACCTGGCCGCCACGCGGATCCGTTCGGGTCACCTTCGCGCAGCATCTTCGTCACGGCCGGGCCGCTGACGCCTGGTACTTTCACCACGTCGGGATCGACGGTGGACCAGTTCGTGGTGCCGGCCACGCCGTTCTCGTTGCCGATCCACCGCACGTCGGGGCCGGCGTCGGAGAACATCACGGCGTCCGGCTGCAACTTGCGCACGAGCGCCCAGGTCGTCGGCCAGTCGTATTCCTGCTTCTTGCCGTTCGGGCCTTCGCCGTTGGCGCCGTCGAACCACACTTCATCGATGCGGCCGTACTGCGTGAGCAGCTCCGTGAGCTGCGTCCAGTAGAACTCGTTGTACTTCGGGCTGTCGCCATACACGCTCGCGTTGCGATCCCACGGCGAGAGGTAGAGGCCCGCCTTGAGGTTGAACTCGCGACACGCGTCGACGAACTCGCGGACGACGTCGCCTTTGCCGCCGCGGAACGGACTCGACGCCACCGAATGCGTCGTCGTCTTCGTTGGCCACAGACAGAAGCCGTCGTGGTGCTTCGCCGTGAGGATCATCGCCTTGGCGCCCGCGGCCTTCGCGGCCCGCGCCCACTGGCGTGTGTCGAGCTTCGTGGGATTGAAGATGGCGGGGTCTTCCTTGCCGTCGCCCCATTCGCGATCGGTGAACGTGTTCACGCCGAAGTGCAGGAACAGCGCGATCTCGTCCTTCTGCCACTCGAGCTGCGCGCGCGAGGGCACCGGGCGCTTGGCTGGTGCCGCCTGCGCAGATTGACCGGCGGTGAGCGGCGTGTGGTGCAGTGACCAGGCAGCAGCCGCGCCGGCCGCAGTGCCGAGGAAATGTCGACGACTGATCATGACGCCGACTTTACACTAGCGCTATGGCTTCTCCCGTCATTGTCATCACCGGAGCCGCGGGCGGTATCGGCGCGGCGTTCTGCCGCGTGGCCGCCGCGCATGGCGCCTCGCTCGTCCTCGCTGGCCGCCGCGAGGCGACGCTGTCTGCGCTCGCCGCTGAACTGTCGGCGCCGACGCTCGTCGTCTCCGCCGACGTCACGAAGCGCGCCGATGTCGAGCGATTGTGCGCCGCGGCCCTCGAGCGCTTTGGCCACATCGATGTCTGGATCAACAACGCCGGGCAGGGCATCACGCGCAATCCGAGTGAGCTGACCGACGATGACATCGATTCGATGATCACGATCAACGTGAAGTCGGTGCTCTACGGCATGCAGGCCGTGCTGCCGCATTTCAAGGCGCGCGGCACCGGCCAGATCATCAACATCTCGTCCATGCTCGGGCGGATCCCGATGGCTGTGTTTCGCTCGGCCTACTGCGGCGCCAAACATTTCGTGAATGCGCTCACCGCGACCATGCGCGCGGAGGTGCAGGCGACGCATCCCGGGATTCAGATCACGCTCGTGTCGCCCGGCGGCGTGAAGACGGACTTCGGCATCAACGCGCGCCATGGCGGCGTGGATTCGAAGACATTCGCGACGTTCGAAGAACCGGAGGGCGTGGCGGCGGCGATGTGGGAGGCGGTCCAGACGCGCGTGCCCGACCTCTACACCGCCACGGGCGCGAAGGCGCGCGTCCTGGGCTATCTCGAGCAGCTCACCGCCGATCCCCGGGCCTAGAATAGACGTCGATGTCCCTGAACTTCCAAGCTACGCGGTTCCAGTGCACCTGGCCCTGGGACATGCTCGTCATGTTGTGCGATGGCCGCATCGTGTGCGGCTGTGCGGATCCGCTCGCGAAACGCGTGCTCGGGGACGCGAAGACGCACACGATCGAAGAGATCTGGCGCGGCGAGAAGATGACGGCGCTGCGCGACGCGATGAACCATGCCGGGTCGGACTTCTGTGGCGACTGCCCGCTGAAGCGTCCGCTCGAGCCCGGTGAAGCGCCCACCCAGCGATCGCTTGAAGTCGGCCGCCATCCGGGCCGGATGTTCATCGAATGCACGGCGGCGTGCAACGTGTCGTGCTACAAGGCGATCTGCGCGCCGGAGACGGGCATTACGCGCACCCGTCAGGCCGGCATGCTCGACTTCGAGTTGTTCAAGAAGGTCATCGACGAGGTCGGGCCGTCGCTGTACCGCATCGACTTCTTCAATTACGGCGAAGCATTTCTGCACAAGCGCGCGGTCGAGATGTGCGAGTACATCAAGTCGCGCTTTCCCCACATCTACGTCTACACGAGCACGAACGGCGGCGCGTTTTCTGAAGAGCAGGCGCGCCGGCTCGTGCATTCCGGTATCGACGAGGTCACGTTCTCGATCGACGGCGCGAGCCAGGAGACCTACGAGCAGTATCGTGGCCGCGGCAAGTTCGACGTCGTCATCCGGAACCTGCGCGCGATGGTGGACGAGAAGCGCGCGTCCGGACGCGATCTGCCGTACTTGAACTGGCGCTACATCCTGTTCAAGTGGAACGACAGCGATGCCGAGATGGATCGCGCGCGTCAGCTCGCGCAGGAGATCGGCGTCGATCGCCTCTGCTGGGAAATCACGGATCACCCCGAGGACGCGTACTCGCGCCGCTTTGCGCGCGGCAGCGCGGACTTCGAGCGCATTCGGCGAGAGACGTGGGACGACAGCAACCTCGGGAACGCCATTCCCGGCGCCACGCCGCGCGCCGAGATCGTCGTGCGTCAGCCGCTGATCGAGAAGTGGCTGCGCGGCCCCGGCGTGCGAGCGAAGACGGGCGCGCCAACACGCATCCGCACGCGGGTCACCAATCACTCGACCAAGCCGTTTCCCGCCGACGCCACGTACGGCCGCCGGCTCGTGCGCCTCGGCGCGCAGCTCTGCCGCGAAGACGGCGCCCTCATCAATCTCGATTTCGCGCGATCGCGGCTGCCGGGGCCGATCGGGCCGGGGCAGACCGTCGACATCGACATCGAATTGCCGCCGCTCGCGGAACCCGGCCGCTACACGTTGAAGTTCGATCTGGTGAACGAGGGTGTCGAGTGGTTTGAGAAGTGTGGGTCGCCGACCACCACCACGCCGCTGGACGTGTCGGCCTGATGTCCTGGCTCGCTCCGCACTGGCTCGGCGTCTTCTACTGCGCCTCTGAAGTCGCGCTCTCGCTCTGGAAGCGCGCCTCGTCATCGTCGACGACGAGCGCGGATCAGGGGTCGATTCGCCTGCTGTGGCTCGTGATCCTGGCGTCGGTCACCGCCACGATGTTCGTCGAGCCGGCGACGCCGTGGGCGCACGTGGATGCGCTCCGCGTGCTGCGTCCGCTGTGGTTCGTGCTTTTCGCGTTGTCGATCGGCCTGCGCTGGTGGTCGATCGTGCATCTCGGCCGGTTCTTCACGGTGGATGTGGCGATCGCCCGTGATCAGCACGTGGTCGATGACGGGCCGTATCGCTTCGTGCGCCATCCGTCCTACACCGGCGCGCTCGGCGCGTTCCTGTTCTATGGCTTGGCGCGGGCCCACTGGCTGACTACGCTCATGCTGATCCTCCCGATTGGCGCCGCGTTCCTGCGCCGTATCGCGATCGAGGAGGCTGCGCTGACCGCCGGCCTCGGTGAGCCCTACCGCGCCTACGCCGCCCGCACACAGCGCCTGATTCCGTTCATCTACTAGCCTCCCGTCGTTCGCCGACGATCGGCCGTTCCTCCCGTACCGGCTGGCGCCGTTTGGCCTACAATGCGCGCTGCTCCACCTTTTCCGAGAGGTCTTCCATGAAGCGCGTGATCGCTGTTACGGCGTTGGTGCTGTTCTCCGTGTCGTTCCTCCGTGCGCAAGACCCGCCAGCCGCGGGCCGTCAAGGCGCCGCGCCGGCCGCCGGCCGTCAGGGTGGGGGACGTGGACCCGCGCTGCCGCCGATCGATCCGCCGAAGGAATGGCTGTCGCCGAACCGGCCGAAGGATCTGATCGAGTTCAGCATGATGACGTGGCCCGAGGTGTACGACGCCATTCATCACCAGGGCAAGACCGTCGCGCTCTACTACGCGGGCGGCAACGAGCATCGCGGACCGCAGAACGTGAACGGCGGCCACACGCTCATGGGCGAATACAAGGTGCTCGAGATCGCGCGCCGGCTCGGCAACGCGATCGTGCTGCCGGTGATGCCCTACAGCTCGAACAACGCGAGCAATCAGCAGACCGGGACGCTCGGCCTCACTGCGGAAATTGAAACCGCGCTCACCGAGCGCATCGTCGAACAGGCGATCGCGACGGGATTCACGACCGTGATCATGCTCAACGATCACGGCGGCAGCGTGAAGCCGATGACCGACGTCGCGAAGAAGCTCGAAGAGAAGTATCGCGCGCCGGAATTTGCCGACAAGAAGATCCACGTCTTCTACGCGGATCAGGTCTACCAGACCGCGCAGGACAACTTCGACAAGATGCTCGCCGCGCGCGGTCTCCCGGTCAGCTCGCACGCCGGCATTCCCGACACGTCCGAGATGATGTACGAGGGCAAGGGCAAGAACTGGGTGCGCACGGATCTCTTGAAGTACGCCGTGACGATGGGCCCGGGGTATGTGCCGGCGCCACCGGCGCCGCGCGGTCAGGGCGCCGGCGCGGCGGGGCAGGGGCAGGGCGGCGGCCGAGCCGCGGCCGATCCCAACGCGCCGCGCATCGTGGCGAGCGGCGTCACCGGCGACGGCCGCCTGTCGAGCGAGGCGCTCGGCAAGGAAGCGATGGAGAACAAGGTCACCCTCGCCGTGAATCAGATCAAGGCGTGGATGGCGACGATCAAGTAGGCCGGTCTGGTCTTCAAGACCGGCATTACGGGTCGGTTCGTGGCTTCGCCGCAAACCGCGGCCCGAGGACGAGCGCGGCGCCGAAACAGGCGAGTGCGATGAAGAGCGTCGACGGCCGCGAGTGACGGAAGTCGTCGAGCACGAAGCGCACGCCGCCGATGAGCAACACCGGATACACGAGTCGCGTGAATGCCTTGGAGTTCGGCACATGCGACATCAGGCCGAGACCGACCACGGCCAGCGACAACAGCACGGTGCGGAGCGACGCCAGACTGCCGGCGTCGGCTTCCGCGCCGGCGATCATCGGCCCGATGATCGTGAGGATCGCGCCACCCAGCCCCAACACGAACACGCCCGCCGTGATCAGGCGGCCGGCAATCGCGAGGATGTCGCCGAGCTCGCCTTTGCGACGGAAGCGGATGCGCGTGCAGGCGCCGGTGACGATCACCGCGAGCCAGCCCACCGGCGATACGCGCGGCCACGGCGACGGCGTTACCGTCCACACTTCCAGGGCCGCGGCCAGCACGCCCGATGCCGCGAGCGCCGTCATCACGTAGGCGGCGCCGTGCAGTGAGGCGTAGCCGGCGAGTCGATCCTGTCCGTACGTGATCGTGAGCACCGCGAGGGCAATCGACATGACGGCCAGCAGCGGGCCCTGGAAGAGCAGCGTCAGCGCCATCGTCGCGGACACGAGGCCGAACGCCGAGAAGGCGTGGTAGCTCGCGGCCAGGTGCGGACGATCGGCCAATCGGAAGAACGCGGCCAGGTACGCGCCTGAGGCCATGATCGCCGTCACGGCGCCGATCAGCGTGAGGCCCGGCGCCGAACCGCGCGCGACGAAGGCCGCGCCGCCGACGCCGATCACGAGACCGCTGATCGCCTGCAGCACATCGAACGGGCGCACGTTGCGGCCGAACATCACGGTGCGCACCGCGATCGAGCCTTGCATCGTAGCGAGGAGCAGCGACTGGGTGAGCAGCGCCATGCCGATCGTCTCGCTCGGCGGCGTGGCCACCGCGCGCGCGGTGACGGCGATCACGGCGAGGCCGGCGGCGATGGCATTCGGCCAGCGCAGCCACGCATGACGCGGCCGGTCCGACAGCCAATACGTCGCCGTGCTGAGCGCGATCAGCAGCACGGCAAACGACCCGTAGTTGGCCGCCGAGAACGCCGTCGCGAGTGCGGTCGCCATCGTGCCGAATCCCGCGACGCCGGCCAACGCATCGAGCTGGCGTCGTCCGGCGATCACAAACGCGAGGGCGGCGCCGCCCGCGAGGAACAGCGACGCGAATGCCGGTGACAACAGGTGGAATTGCGACGTCGCTTCCCAGACGATCGGGAGACCGATCAACATGCCGGTGACGCCATGGAACTGCGCGCTCAGCGCGTTGGTCGGCGCGGTGCGGTCGGCAAGTACAAGGAACGCGAGCGAGAAGAGGAGACCGAAGACGACGCCTGCCGTTCCCGGCAGGCGTCCTGTTTCGGTCAGTGCGCGGAGCAAATACGCGCCGCCAAACACAATGCACGTGCGCCCAAGCAATGTAGCGAGACCGGCAAGGTCCGACGAACCGCGGGAGGAATCCGCGGGTCTCGCTGGTAGGGACACTGTGTCTGGCGGCGCCAGTGGAGCGGTGTCGGCAGTAATAGCGGTGGTGACCGCTGCGCGCTGGCCGTCCTCCAGCGCACGCAGACGTCGTTGGACGTCTGCAAGCCCGTCTTCAATCAGTTGCAGTCGATCGCTAAACTCCTGTGGTTGAGCCATGGCGGATGTCCTCCGCCGCGGCGTGACCGTCTTCCCATGGCGGCAGAATCTTCAGCAGCACCCAGAGAATCAAGAACGGCAGTATGAGCAAGGCAATCGCCGGGAGGAGACCTTCCCTCGCCGCGAATTCCAGTTTGTACGTCGTGTAGCCGAGGAAGCTCTTCGAGAACAGCTGGCCGCCGATCACGACGTTCCA
>CAYFLU010000014.1:0-33085 GCA_964343975.1 uncultured Solibacteraceae bacterium | reverse complement strand
TTCGTGCTCATCCGCACACGAAAGCCATGAGTCTTGCTACGCCGACGCCGATTGGGCTGGTAGGTACGCTTCATAGGAAACAACTGAGCATACCGAAGGCACACGTGAGGGTCAACGGCGGACTGGCCCAAAACTCACTCCCGAATCTGTGGTAGATTCGCGAGCCTTCCGCTCGGCGGGCACCCCTCCGGAAGTTTTCCACACCTGTGGAAAAACATGTGGAAACTTTAAGTGTCTTTATTTTCAACGATTTGGGACGAAGTTCTGCGCCGCATTGAGACCAAGGTCAATGCGCATACCTTCCACTCGTGGTTCCAGGGCACCAGCCTGTTGAGCGACGAGGGGACGGGTGGGCTACAGGTCCAGGTGCCCAATCCCACGGTCGTCCAGTGGCTCAATCGCCACTATCTCGCGGTCATTGCTGAAGCCTTGAACGAAGTCGGTCGTCCAGGTACGCCGGTGCAGTTTGTGCCGGTGGAGGGCGCGCCGGCGGACGTTTTGGCGCCGATCGAGTTGATGGAACCGGCTCCGGAGGCCGCTCCAGCCGGCCAGGATCCCGCGAGTGGCGCGGAACACGTGGGCTTGAGCCCGCGCTACTCCTTCGACACCTTCATCGTTGGTGCCTCCAACCAGTTCGCGCACGCCGCCTGTCGCGCGGTGGCTGAGGCGCCGTCTCGGTCGTACAGCCCCCTGTACATCTACGGCGGTGTTGGTCTCGGCAAGACGCATCTCATGCATGCGATTGCCGACTACGTGTTGCGTCACAACCCGCAGATGAAGCTCACATACATCTCGGGTGAACGCTTCATGAACGAAGTGGTGAACGCGCTTCGCTACGATCGCATCCTCGAGTTCCGCGAACGGTATCGCTCGGTGGATGTGTTGCTCGTGGACGATGTGCAGTTCATCGCGGGCAAGGAACGCACACAGACGGAGTTCTTCCACACGTTCAACGCGCTCCATGATGCGCAAAAGCAGATCGTGCTCAGCAGCGATGTGCCGCCCCATCAGATTGCGGAGCTCGAGGAGCGGATGCGCAGCCGCTTCGAGTGGGGTTTGATTGCCGACATTCAGCCCCCGGATCTCGAGACGAAGGTCGCGATTCTCCGGAGGAAAGCGGACGCCGAGGGGGTGCCGCTGGCCGACAATGTCGCGCTCTTCATCGCCGGACGCATCAAGTCGAACATCCGCGAGCTTGAAGGCGCGTTGATCCGGCTACTCGCGTACGCCTCATTGACGGGTCGGGATCTGACGCTGGCGCTCGCGCAGGAAGTGCTGCGTGACGTGCTCAACCACGACGAGCGCGCGGTGTCGATCGACATGATCCAGAAGTTCGTGGCGGACTACTACCAGCTGAAGCTGGTCGATCTCAAGTCACGCAACAATTCGAAGTCGGTGGCCATGCCGCGCCAGGTGGCGATGTATCTCTGCAAGCAACTCACGAATGCCTCGCTTCCAGAGATCGGCCGAAGTTTTGGGGGAAAGCACCATTCCACGGTGATTCACTCGATTCGCAAGGTCGAAGATCAGCGCAAGAACGACTCGGCTTTCAACACCCTTATCAACAACCTCCTCGAGTCATTTCGGTAGCGGTACGCCGGGGTTTTCCACAGCGTCCACAGGCCCGGATTGTGGATGAATTGCGGGTCCACTTTCGCCTCCCGGTTTTCCACGGTTTCTCCGGGGGGGTTCCGCCAAAAGTACCCACAGCTGCGTCCACAGCCTAAATCGCTGAAAATAAACAGGAAACGGCCGTGTATTCCGCTATCAACACCCCCTTCTTTTTGCTATAGTTCTTTAGTTCCTTGATCTTCTAGATATTCGATAGAGCAACACATGGCTCGAGAGTGAGGTCGCCCTGCCCATGGAGCTTGTCGTCCGCAAGAACGATCTGCTGAAAGAACTCTCCCTCCTGCAGGGAATTGTCGAACGCAAGAACACGATTCCGATCCTCGCCAATGTGTTGATCAACGCCGAGAAGAGCGGTGTGTCGTTGCTCGCGACCGATCTCGACGTCGGTTTGCGCAGCAAGTGCGAAGCCACGGTGACCAAACCCGGCACGCTCACGCTGCCGGCCAAGAAGTTGTTTGAAATCGTCTCGGCACTGCCCGACACGGATATCCGCATCGAAGAAGACAAGGGCGGCAAGAGCGTCACGGTGGCCGCTGATCGCTTCGAATCGAAGATGCAGACGCTGCCGGCGTCCGAATTTCCGACGCCGCCGCAGGACGGTGGTCCGTCTGAAGCGTCGCTGCCTGGCGCTGCACTCAAGCGCTTGATTTCGCACACGCGCTTCGCGATCACGAGCGAAGACACGCGCTACTTCCTCAACGGCGCTCAGCTCGTGCTGCGACCCGATGAGATGAGCATGATCGCGACCGACGGCCATCGTCTCGCGCTCATCACGGTGAAGGAATCGGCCGGCAAGTCTGCGAAGTCCGAAGTGCTGCTGCCGCGCAAGACGCTGAACGAAGTGAGCCGCTTGATCGACGACAACACGGTTGTCGAATTCATGCAGGGCGAGAACCATCTTTTCTTCCGCACGGAAGGCCGCCTGCTGATCTCGCGCAAGATCGACGCGAACTTCCCGGCGTACGAGCGCGTGATTCCGAAGTCGAACGACAAATCCATCGAGTTCGACCGCGACCGTCTGGCTGCGGCCGTGAAGCGTGTTCGCCTCCTCTCGAACGAGCGGTCAAAGGCCGTGCGGTTCGTGATGGGGAAAGATCAGGTCGAGATCACGTCCAGCACGCCTGAAGTCGGTGAGGCGCACGAAGTGCTGCCGGTCGATTACTCCGGCACGCCGATGCAAATCTGCTTCAACGCCGACTACGTCGACAACTTCCTGAGCGTGGTGGAAACCGAGAGCGTCCTGCTCGAGTTCAAGGACGAGATGAGCCAGGCGGTCATAAAACCGATCGGCGCCGATGGCTACGACTACACGTACGTGATCATGCCGATGCGCATCTGATCGGACACACGATGCGTTCCGTGACGCATCATGACCGAACACGATGCATTCGCACGCATCTTGACCCAACATGACGAATTCTGAGCACGAACACGCCGGCGCCCCGCAAGGGGGCGCCGACGATTACGGCGCGGACAAGATCAAAGTACTCGAGGGATTGGAAGCCGTCCGGAAACGGCCGGCGATGTACATCGGCTCCACTGGACCAGCCGGTCTCCATCACCTCGTGTATGAAATCGTCGACAATTCGATCGACGAGGCGCTGGCCGGCTATTGCAAGAACGTGAACGTCACGATCCACATCGACGGGTCTGTCACCGTCATCGATGATGGACGCGGCATTCCCGTCGACATGCACGAGAGCGGCAAGTCCGGCGCGGAACTCGTCATGACCGTGCTCCATGCCGGCGGCAAGTTCGAGAACTCCGCCTACAAGGTCTCGGGCGGCCTGCACGGCGTCGGCGCATCGGTCGTCAACGCACTCTCGGAATGGGTCGAGCTCGAGATCTGCCGCAACGGCATGGTGCACCAGCAGCGCTACAAGCGCGGCACACCCACCGGCGACCTCTACATCACCGGGAAGACCGAGAAACGCGGCACCAAGCTCACGTTCAAGCCCGACGCCCAGATCTTCGAAACCGTCGAATTCTCGTTCGAGACGCTGTCGCAGCGGCTCCGCGAACTCGCCTTCCTCAATGCCGGCGTCTCGATTTCGATTGACGATGAGCGCGACGGCAAGGGCCACAAGTTCCACTATGAAGGCGGCATTCGCGAGTTCGTCGAGTACCTGAACAAGAACAAGACGGCGATCAACGACAAGCCGATCTACATGGCGGGCGAGCGCGACGGCATCGCGGTGGAAATCGCGCTGCAGTGGAACGACAGCTACACCGAACAGACCTATTCGTTCGCGAACAACATCAACACGATCGAAGGCGGCACGCATCTCTCGGGTTTCCGGGCGGCCCTCACGCGCTCGATCAACAACTACGCGACCCAGAACAACCTCACCGAGAAGTTGTCGGAGAGCGTGAGCGGTGACGACATTCGCGAGGGCATGATCGCGATCATCTCGGTCAAGATCCCGCAGCCGCAGTTCGAAGGTCAGACCAAGACCAAGCTTGGCAACACCGAGGTCAAGGGCATCGTCGAGTCGATCGTCAACGACAAGCTTGGCGCGTTCCTCGAAGAGAACCCGTCGGTGGCGAAGAAGGTCGTGCTGAAGGCCGTGGATGCGGCGCTGGCGCGCGAAGCGGCGCGCAAGGCGCGCGATCTGGTGCGCCGCAAGGGCGCGCTCGACAACTCCGCGCTGCCCGGAAAGCTGGCCGACTGCCAGGAACGCGATCCCGCCAACAGCGAGCTCTACATCGTCGAAGGTGAGTCGGCCGGTGGCTCGGCCAAGCAGGGCCGCGACCGCAAGTTCCAGGCGGTGCTGCCGATCAAGGGCAAGATTCTGAACGTCGAAAAGGCCCGCTTCGACAAGATGCTGAGCCACGAGGAAATCCGCACGCTGATCGCGGCCCTCGGCTGCGGCATCGGGCAGGATGAATTCGATCCGTCGAAGCTGCGGTACCACCGCGTCATCATCATGACGGACGCCGACGTCGACGGCTCACACATTCGCACGCTCTTGCTGACGTTCTTCTACCGTCAGATGCGCGATCTCGTGGACCGCGGCCACATCTTCATCGCACAGCCGCCGCTCTTCCGCGCGAAGCGCAGCCGCAGCGAGACGTTCATCAAGGACGAACGCGAACTCGAGACGTTCCTGATCCGTCGTGCCGCGGAATCACGCACCATCGTCCTCGAGAACAAGAAAGAGATCGCCGGAGAGGAATTGGAGCGTCGTCTCGAGAAACTGATGGCGTTCCGGAAATTCCTGACCGTGGTCGAGCGTCGCGGACCGTCGCGTCGGGCCGTGCTCGCGCTGCTCGAAGGTGGCGCCCGCGACAAGGCTTTCTGGTCCGATCGCGACCGCATGGAGGCGTTGTCGCAGTACCTGTCGAGCACGCCCGGCGTGACCTGCAAGGTGGTCGACGATGCCGAACATCAGGCGCTGGCCATTCAGCTGGTCGACAAGAGCGCGGGGTACGCCAAGACCCATCGGCTGGATCTCGACTTTGTGAACACGGGCGAGTTCCGGACCCTGTCGTCGGCGTACGCGGACGTGCGGGAACTCATGATGGGTCCGGTGACGATCCGCACCGCCGCCGGTGCTGCGGCGCAGGCAGACGCTGAGGACGCCGAAGCCCCGGCCGAGACCGAGACGGCCGAGGCGCCCACCGACACTCCAGCGCCCGTCGCCAAGACCGTCAAGACGAAGGACGGCGACACGCGCGTGGACAGCATCGACGACCTCGTCGAGTACTTCGTCGCTGCAGGCCGTCGCGGCCTCGCGGTGAACCGCTACAAGGGTCTCGGCGAGATGAATCCCGACACCTTGTGGGAAACCACCATGGATCCGTCGAAGCGCACACTGCTGCAGGTGCGCGCCGAGGATCACACGGAAGCCGATCTGATGTTCACCACACTCATGGGTGATCAGGTCGAGCCGCGCCGGAAGTTCATCGAGGACAACGCCCTCGACGTGAAGAACCTGGATATCTAGCCCGATGGATCAGCTTTCGGCTCGCGTTCCCGTCAACATCGAAGATGAAATGAAGCGGTCGTACATGGATTACGCCATGAGCGTAATCATTGGACGAGCGCTGCCCGACGTTCGTGATGGTCTGAAGCCGGCGAACCGGCGCGTGTTGTTCGCGATGCGGCAGATGGGGCTCGCGTCGAACCGCGCGTACCGCAAGTGCGCGAAGATCGTCGGCGAAGTCATCGGCAACTATCATCCGCACGGCGACGCGCCGGCGTACGACACCCTCGTTCGCCTCGCGCAGGACTTCTCGATGCGGTACACCCTGGTCGACGGCCAGGGCAACTTCGGCTCGGTGGACGGTGATCCGCCGGCCGCCTATCGCTACACCGAAGCCCGGCTTCAGGCGCTCGCCGAAGCGATGATGGTGGACCTCGACAAGGACACCGTCGACTTCCGTCCGAACTTCGACGAGACCACCGAAGAACCCACGGTCCTTCCGACGCCGTTTCCGGCGCTGATCGTCAACGGGTCGACCGGCATTGCCGTCGGCATGGCGACGAGCATCCCGCCGCACAACATGCGCGAAGTGCTCGACGGCGTCATCGACGTCATCGCGCATCGTGACGCACCACGGGATGAGCGGCACCGCATCCTGCTGCAGCACGTGAAGGGGCCCGACTTCCCCACCGGCGGCGTGATCGTCGGCCGCGGCGGCTTCCTGAAGGCGTACCGCGAAGGCCGCGGCAACGTGGTGGTGCGCGGCAAGGCGACCTTCGAAGAAAGCAAGAAGGGCGACCGCACGTCGATCGTCGTGACCGAGATTCCCTATCAGGTCAACAAGGCGAATCTCGTGCAGGAGATCGCCGCCCTGGTTCGCGAGAAGCAGATCGAAGGCATCTCCGACCTGCGCGACGAGTCATCGCGTGACGGCATGCGGATCGTGATCGAGCTCAAGCGCGGCGAGATCCCGGACGTCGTCCTCAACAATCTCTACAAGCACACGAAGCTCCAGATGGGCTTCGGCATCACCCTGCTGGCGATCGTCAACGGCCGCCCGCGCGTGTTGTCACTCCTCGAGATCGTCGAGCAATTCATCGAGTTCCGCCGTGAGGTCGTTCGCCGGCGCACCGAATTCGAGCTGCGCAAGGCTGAAGCCCGCGCCCACATCCTCGAAGGCCTGAAGATCGCCCTGGACCATCTCGACGAGGTGATCAAGCTGATCCGCGCGTCAAAGACGACGCCGGAAGCGCGCGAAGGGTTGATGTCGCAGTTCGGCCTGACGCAGATCCAGGCGCAGGCGATTCTCGACATGCAGCTCCAGCGGCTCACGGGGCTCGAGCGCCAGAAGATCATCGACGAGCTCATGGAGCTCTTGAAGCTCATCGAGCGTCTGCGCGCGATCCTCTCGAACGACGACCTGCTCATGAAGATCGTCGTCGACGAGCTGCAGGCCACCCGCGACAACTTCGGCGACGAGCGTCGCACCGAGCTCGTGGAAGACAGCGGCGAGCTTCGCGTCGAGGACCTGATCGCCGACGAAGACGTCGTCATCACGGCCACCAACACCGGCTATGTGAAACGGACGGCGCTCACCGAATATCGCAAGCAGCGCCGTGGCGGGAAGGGCCTCATCGGCATGCAGACGCGCGAGGAGGATGTGGTCAAACATCTCTTCATCGCGAACACGCACGCCTATGTGCTGATCTTCTCTGATCGCGGCAAGTGCTACTGGCTGCGTGCCTACGACATCCCTGAGGTGGGCCGGTCGAGCAAGGGCAAGGCGATCGCCAACCTCGTCCAGATGGCCGACGGCGAAAAGATGGCGGCCATGATCCGGGTGCAGCAGTTCCCGGAGGCCGAGAACCAGCGGTTCATCTTGATGTGCACGAGCAACGGCACGATCAAGAAGACGGATCTCATGGCCTTCTCGAATCCGCGTGCCGCCGGCATCATCGCGATTCAGGTCGAAGATGCGGACCAGTTGATCTCGGTGGCCGAGACCGACGGCACCAAGGACCTCGTGATCGGCACGCGCAATGGCATGGCGATCCGCTTTGCCGAAGAAGACGCGCGACCGATGGGCCGCACGGCCTTCGGCGTTCGTGGCATCCAGCTCCGTGACGGCGATCTCGTTGTGGCCATGGAAGTCGTCACTGAAGAGCAGACGTTGCTCACCGTGTGCGAGAACGGCTACGGCAAGCGCACGAACGTCTCGGAATACCGGCGCCAGTCGCGTGGCGGCATCGGCTTGAAGAACATTCAGGTCAGTGACCGCAATGGTTCAGTCGTCAGCATCGCGTGCGTCAGCGATACGGACCAGCTCCTGCTCGTCACCCGGGCGGGTCAGGTCATTCGCATGACGACGGACATGCGGCCGATTGGCCGTGATACGCAGGGCGTTCGCCTCATCGACCTCGCCGAAGCCGATTCCGTGGTGTCGATTGCGACGATCAGCGAGCCGGAGGCCGACGGTACCGACGAGATCGATCCGTCGGAGCCCTCGGAACCTTCGACGCCCGACACGCCGCCGACCTCCGACACCCCCGTCTCGTAACGGGGGCCGCAAGACACGCGCAATGGATCAGGCCGGTTCGAGATTCGCGAACCGGCCGATCAGCTTCTTCGTTCCGACCGATGCAAATCGCACGGTGATCTTGTGATCATCATCACCGTGCTCTTCGATGCCCACAACGGTGCCCACACCGAACTGTTTGTGGCGCACCTTCTGGCCCAGTTTCACTCCGCCACCCGCTGACTGATCTTCGTCTTCGTACGCGTACGACTTGGCGGGTTGTTCTCTGGCGACAGGCGGACGACGACCGTACGGATTGCGCAACTCGTACCGTGGCGTCGCCCACGACGGGGCCGGCGCCGCGGACTCGAGCTTCCGCATCAGCTCGGTGGGAATTTCATCGAGAAACCGCGACGGTTCGGTCGACTGGTACTCGCCAAAGATACGGCGTCGTGATGCGCTTGTGAGGATCAGGCGCTCGCGCGCGCGGGTGATGCAGACGTAGCAGATGCGCCGCTCTTCTTCGATGTCCTCGTCATCCTGCAGGGACCGTGAATGCGGAAACAGGCCCTCTTCCATGCCGGCGACGATGACCACGGGGAATTCCAGCCCCTTGGCGGCGTGCATGGACATCATCCACACCTTGGCTTCCTTGGCGCCTTCCTCTTCGTCGGCCTCCGAGAGCAGCGACAGGCGATCCACGAACCCGCCCAGTGATGCCTCCGGGTCGCGCCCTTCGTATTCACGGGCGGCCGAGACCAACTCCATCAGGTTCTCGATGCGGGCCTCGGCATCTTCACTGCGTTCCTCACGAAGATCCTTGAGGTAGCCGCAGTCGTCGAGCGTTCTGGCAATGAGACCCGATACGCCGATGTGCCCCCCGTCCGCGGCCAGCGACACCAGCACGTCCCGGAACGACTTTAGTGCCTGCACGGCGCGCGGCTGGACCAGCTTCTTCTCGATGACGACCTGCATCCGCGCCCACATCGACTGTCGCGACACGACGGGGTCGAGGCCGACGGCCAGCAACGGCGGAAGGTCGGAGTCCGCCTCACTCAGATCGACGTTGTCGAGTGCTTCCATCACCGTCTTGCCGATGCCGCGGGTGGGCACGTTCACGACGCGCCGGAAGCTGACGTCGTCGTGCGGGTTGATCACGAGCCGGAGGTACGCGAGGACGTCCTTGATTTCCTTGCGCTCGTAGAACCGGACGCCGCCGATGATGCGGTACGGCACGCCTTCACGCATCAGCGCGTCTTCAATCGCGCGCGACTGCGAGTTCGTGCGGTAGAGCACCGCCACCATCGTCTGTGGATTCTTCTGCCGGGCCTCGCGGATGGCGCGCGTGATGAAGTCGGCTTCTTCGATTTCATCCCCGGCGCGCATGTAGAGGATCGAGTCCCCGCCCTTCTTGTCGGTCCAGAGGCGCTTGTCCTTGCGACCGCGGTTGCGGCTGATGACGGCGGAGGCGGCGTCGAGGATGACCTGGGTCGAGCGGTAGTTCTGCTCGAGCCGGACCACGACGGCCTCCGGGAAGTCCCGCTCGAAGTCGAGGATGTTCCGCACGTCGGCGCCGCGCCACTTGTAGATGGACTGATCCGGATCACCGACCACGCAGAGGTTGCGATGGATCTCGACGAGCCGCTTCACGAGCATGTACTGCGGACGGTTCGTATCCTGGTACTCGTCGACCATCACGTACCGGAACTTCTGTGCGTACTTCTCCCGGACGAACTCGTTCGTTTCGAAGAGGTCGACGGTCTTGAGCAACAAATCGTCGAAGTCGAGAGCCCCGGCATCGTCGAGCACGCGCTTGTAGACCTCGTACACGCGGGCGATCTGCTGATCACGCAGCCCCCAGCCGGAGTTCTTCATCTGCTCCGGCGTCTCCATCTTGTTCTTGGCCTGGCTGATCCGAGAGAGCGCCGCTCTCGGTTGAATCAGTTTGTCGTCGATGTCGAGCGCCTTGAGCGCCTGCTTCACGACGGCGATCTGGTCGGAGGAATCGTAGATCACGAAGTCGCGCGTCAAGCCGATGGCCGGACCCTCCCGCCGCAACAGCCGCGCGCAGAGCGAGTGGAAGGTCGACATCCACATCGGCCGTCGGCCATCACCGACCAACTGCTCGACGCGGTTGCGCATCTCCTCCGCGGCCTTGTTGGTGAAGGTCACGGCCAGCACGTCGTCCGGGGCCGCGTGCCCCTCGCCGATGAGGTGCGCAATGCGGAACGTGATCACGCGCGTCTTGCCGGACCCTGCGCCGGCCAGGATGAGCAGCGGGCCGGTCGTGTGCACGACGGCTTCGCGCTGTTCAGGATTCAGTGAGTCGAGGAAGTGCGTCATTGGCAGGCGGGTTCCACAGAATATCAGACGATTCCATAAGCAAGGAGAATGCCCACACGCCGCGCGCGCAGTACGCTGCTACGATCGACAACACGATGCCGCTCACACTCTTCCAGAAAGTATGGAATCAGCATGCGGTCCGGACGTTGCCGACCGGCCAAACGCAGCTGTACATCGGCCTCCATCTGATTCATGAGGTGACCACACCCCAGGCCTTCGACATGCTCCGTGCCCGAGGCTGGAGCGTGCGCGCGCCGCATCGTACGTTCGCGACCGTCGATCACATCGTGCCGACCACGAGCCAGTCGCGACCATTCGCAGATGCCATGGCCGAGCAGATGACCGTGGCTCTTGAGCGCAATTGCCGCGAGTACGGCATTCCGTTGTTCGACCGCAGCACCGGCCGGCAGGGCATCGTCCATGTGATTGGCCCGGAACTCGGGTTGACGCAGCCGGGCATGACCATCGCCTGCGGTGACAGCCACACGTCAACGCACGGCGCGTTCGGGGCCTTGGCTTTTGGTATCGGGACGTCTCAGGTGCGTGACGTGCTGGCCTCGCAAAGCCTTGCGATGACGCCCCTTCGCGTCCGCCGGATCGACGTGACGGGCTCGCTGAAGCCTGGGGTGTACGCGAAAGACGTGATTTTGACCATCATCCAGCGCCTCGGGGTCGAAGGCGGCGTCGGCTACGCGTACGAATACGCCGGAGACGTGATCCACCGCATGTCGATGGACGAGCGGATGACGATCTGCAACATGTCCATCGAGGGCGGCGCCCGGATCGGCTATGTGAATCCGGATCAGGTGACCGTGGACTATCTCAAGGGGCGCCCCTACACGCCGACCGGCGAGGACGTGCCGGCGCGTTGGCTCAGCATGGCCTCGGACCCCGGAGCCACGTACGACGATGTGGTGACGCTCGATGGCAGTGAGATGGCGCCGACCGTGACGTGGGGAACGAACCCCGGGCAGTCGGTCAGTGTCGATCAGCGCCTGCCGAGTCAGGCTGATCCTGATGCGCTCTCGTTCATGGGGCTGGCTGCCGATCAACCGATCGCCGGCACGAAGATCGATGTCGCGTTCATCGGCTCGTGCACCAACGGTCGCTTGTCCGATCTTCAGGAGGCCGCTCGTGTGGTGGCGGGGCGGCGCGCGGCGCCGAATGTTCGCGCGATCGTCGTGCCGGGATCACAAGCCGTTCGCGCCGCTGCGGAACGTGAAGGCCTCCACGAGATCTTCCGCGCCGCGGGCTTCGACTGGCGCGATGCCGGATGCTCGATGTGCCTGGCGATGAACCCGGACCGACTCGAAGGCCGCGAGCTTTGTGCCTCGTCGTCGAACCGAAATTTCAAAGGACGTCAGGGGAGCCCGACCGGTCGCACGCTGCTGATGAGCCCGGCGATGGTCGCTGCCGCCGCGCTCGAAGGCGCGGTGGTCGATGTGCGCGGGATGTTGGGAGGGCGGTCATGAGCGTGTCACGTATCACGACGGTATCCGGAACGGCGCTCACGTTGCCTGGGGCCGACATCGATACCGATCGCATCATTCCGGCGAGGTTCCTGAAGACGGTCACGTTTGAAGGACTCGAGCGCGGCCTGTTTGCGGACGATCGCACGGCCGCAGCGACCGTCGGTCGCCGGCATCCGTTCAATGCACCTGCCGGTTCCGCCCGCATCTTGGTGGTGAACGCGAACTTCGGCTGCGGCTCGTCACGCGAGCACGCGCCTCAAGCGCTCTACCGCTGGGGAATTCGCGCCATCATCGGCGAGTCGTTTGCGGAGATCTTTTTCTCGAACTCGGTGATGATCGGCCTCCCGTGCGTGTCCCTGTCGAGCGCAGACATCAAGGCCCTCATGCAGCATGTGGATGGCCATCCTGCGGGCGAGGTCGTGGTGGATCTCGCGATTCAGCGGGTGTCTGCGATGCCGGCGTCGTGGCCGCTCACGATGCCTGGGCCGGCGCGCGAAGCGCTCACCTCAGGCCATTGGGATGGCGCGGGGTTGCTGCTCGACCGGTACGACGAAGTCGAGCAGGTGGCGGCTCGACTTCCCTACTGATCCGACGATTTCGTCTTCGCGCCGTCGGCGGTCAGGCGGCGCACCGTTTCGAGAAACGCCTTCGCCGCGTGCGACAACTCGGCGTCCTTGCGATACACGAACCGGACCTGGCGTGGCGAGCGCAACTCCGGCACCAGGACCGCCGCGAGTTGTCCGCGCGAGATTTCGGCCATCGCACAGCGACGCGGGAGCAACGCCACCCCGAGACCCATCTCCACCGCCCGCTTGATGCCATCGAGACTCGGCAGCGACAGACGGATGTTCAACTGGGTATGTCGCTGCTCGTAGAGCCGTAGCACGCGGTCGCGCGCCGGCGACGGATCGTTGTGCGCGATGATCGTCTGCCTGCCCATTTCCTCCATCGTGATCTGCTTGCGCTTGGCGAGCGGGTCGTTCGGCCGGACGAGCAACACGAGCTCGTCGGTCACCAGGGGAATGGTCTGCAGTTCCTTTTCAGCCGGTGCGAACGTCAGGATGCCGAAGTCCACAGATCGCAGCAGGACTTCTTGCGCAATCTGGCGTGAATGCAGGCGTCGCACGTCGACGAGCACGCCGGGGTGGTTCACACGGAACGCGTCCAGGAGCGGCAGTACGGCGTGGACGCCGGCTTCGTTGGCGCCGATGACGACGCGCCCTTTCTGAATGTCGCGCAGTTCGTGCACACCCGTCGCGGCTTCTTCCAGGAGGCGAATGATGCGGTTCGCATACGACAGGAGGAGTTCGCCGGCATCCGTCAGCGTGCCGTCCCGTGAGGACCGGTCGATGAGGCGTTCACCGGTGGTTTCTTCGAGGCGGCGGATGGCCTGGGAGACCGCGGGTTGCGTGCGCCGGAGTTTCTTTGCGGCTCTCGAGAAGCTACGTTCGGCGGCAACAGTGGCGAATACGCGGAGATCCTCGACGGTCATACAATAAGATAATCTAAAACAAAGCTAAATACTATAACTTTGACTTCTTGTCGCAAGAACGGAACACTGGTTCCATGGCATCGTGCCGCTTGACGGTCTTCGACACTACTCTTCGCGACGGTGAACAAGCGCCTGGGTTCTCCCTGCGTCTCGAGGAAAAGGTGCGGATGGCCGTGCAACTCGAACGGCTGGGCGTCGACATCGTGGAGGCCGGCTTTCCCATCGCGTCGGCCGATGATGCCGAGGCCGTGCGCCGCGTGGCGCAAACCCTCGAGCGGTCGATCGTCGCCGCTCTGGCTCGCTGCTCGCCGAACGACATCGACCGGGCGGCCTGGTCGATCGCGCCGGCGCGACGCAGCCGCATTCATACGTTCATCGCGACGTCCGATCTCCACCTCGAACGCAAGCTGCGGATGACCCGCGACGCGGCGCTGGATGCGGCAATTGCGGCGGTCCGGCGCGCGCGCACGTTCACGGATGACGTGCAGTTCTCCGCCGAGGATGCGACGCGGAGCGACCGCGACTATCTGTGTCGTGTGATCGAGTTGGTGATTGCCGCGGGGGCGACCACGATCAATCTGCCCGACACCGTGGGCTATTCCACCCCGGATGAAGTGGCCGAGTTCTTCACGTCGATCATCGGTCGCGTGCCGAATGCCGACAAGGCCGTCTTCAGCACGCACTGCCATGACGACCTGGGTCTGGCGGTCGCCAATTCGCTGGCGGCGCTCGGCGCCGGTGCCCGTCAGGTCGAGTGCACGATCAACGGCATCGGCGAGCGTGCCGGCAATGCCTCACTCGAAGAAGTGATCATGGCCACCCGCGTGCGCGCCGACCGGTTGCCGTTCGAGACGACCATCGACACGCGCGAACTCTATGCGTCGAGCCAATTGTTGACGACGCTCACCGGCGAATCGGTGCAGTCGAACAAGGCGATTGTCGGCCGGAACGCGTTCGCGCACGAAGCCGGCATTCATCAGGACGGCATGCTCAAGGATCGCCGGACCTACGAGATCATGCGGCCTGAGGATGTCGGCGTGCCGAAGACCACGTTGGTGCTCGGCAAGCACTCCGGGCGCCACGCCGTCCATAAGCGGTGCGAGCAGCTGGGGTACACCCTCTCCCGCGCGGACATCGATGCGGTGTACCAGCGGCTCACGACGCTCGCCGATACGCAGAAGCACATCGGCGACACAGACATCGACACCGCCGTGTCTGAAGCCTGCGGGCTTCCCCGCCGCATCGTGAATGAAGCCGCGCCGCTCGAAACAGGCTACGGATTTGGCGTTTAAGATCGCCGTCCTTCCCGGCGACGGGATCGGCCCTGAAGTCATTCGCGACGCACGGCGCGTGCTCGATCGCGTCGCCGAGCGCCACGGTGTGGCCATCGAGTGTCGCGAGTATCGTATCGGCGGTGCTGCCCTTGCCGCTGGCGAGACGCCCCTCCCTGCGGCCACCGCAGAAGCTGCGAGACAATCCGACGCCGTTCTGCTCGGCGCCGTCGGCGATCCGGCCTTCGATCATCTGCCGCCGGGGTCGCGTCCCGAGTCTGGCCTGCTCGCGCTCCGCACGGCCTTGGGAGTTTTTGCGAATCTCCGCCCCGCGAAAGCCTGGAGTGGGCTCGAGGATGCGGGTCCGCTGAAAGCGTCAGTATTGGCCGGCACCGATCTCGTTGTGGTCCGGGAGCTGCTCGGTGGCCTCTACTACGGCCAGCCGCGCGCATGGGACAAAGCCGCCGGCGAATCCCACAACACGATGCGCTACTCGCGCGCCGAGGTGACGCGTGTGGCGCGCGTGGCCTTCACGCTCGCACAGCAACGTCGGAAACGCGTTGTCTCGGTGGATAAAGCCAACGTGCTCGAGACCTCGCAGCTCTGGCGAGCGGTCGTCAACGAGGTGGCTCGCGAGTATCCCGACGTCCAGCTGACGCACGAGTACGTGGACGCGTGCGCGATGAAGCTCGCCTACGCGCCTGCGTCGTTCGATGTGGTGCTGACGGAGAATCTCTTCGGCGACATCCTTTCGGACGAGGCCGGGGCCGTGTGTGGATCACTCGGCCTGTTGCCCTCTGCAAGTCTGGGCGACGGGCCGGGCCTCTTCGAGCCGGTGCATGGGTCGGCCCCCGCCATTGCAGGAAAAGGCATTGCGAACCCGTGCGGCGCCATCCTGTCGGTCGCGATGTTGTTGCGGTCTGGACTTCGTCAGCCCGCGGCGGCGGATGCCATCGATGCGGCCGTGGGGGCGACACTTGCGGCCGGGCATCGCACAGCTGATCTGATCTCGCCGGGCCAGTCAGCGCTCTCGACGTCCGCGTTCACGGACGCCGTCCTTGAACGGCTCTGAAACGATCTACTCGACCGTGACGCTCTTCGCGAGATTTCGCGGCTGATCCACGTCGCAGCCGCGACGGACGGCGATGTGGTACGCGAGCAACTGCAGCGGCACCACGAGCAACACCGGCATCAACAGCGGATCGGTATCCGGCACGGTGATCACCGTGTCGGTGTCGTGCAGGATTTCCTGAAAGGCCTCGGCGCGCGACTCTGACGTCACGACGATCATCGATCCACCACGGGCCTTGGCTTCCTGGATGTTGCCGATCATCTTCTCGAAGACCGCATCATCGGGCGCCAGGGCGACCACCGGCAGCTTCTCGTCGATCAACGCGATGGGGCCGTGCTTCATTTCCCCTGCCGGATATCCCTCCGCGTGAATGTACGAGATCTCTTTCAACTTCAACGCGCCTTCGAGCGCAATCGGGTAGTTGATCCCGCGGCCGAGGTACAGAAAGTCGCTGCACTGATAGAAGCGCCTGGCAACGGCTTGAATCGCGGCGTCACTCTTGAGCGCGTGCTCGATCAGCACCGGCAATTGGTCGAGTGCCGAGAGCAGCGCCATCGCCCGTGTGTGGTCCAGGGCTTCTCTCGCCTGCGCGAGATGGACGGCCAAGAGGTGCAGGGCCACCAGTTGTGAGGTGAATGCCTTGGTGGAGGCGACGCCGATCTCGGGCCCGGCATGCGTGTACACCGTGCCATCGGACTCGCGCGTGGCCATGCTGCCGACCACGTTGCAGATCGCGATACTGCGCGCGCCCTTGCGTTTGGCTTCACGGAGCGCCGCCAACGTGTCTGCGGTTTCTCCGGATTGCGTGATCACAACCGCCAGCGTCTTTCCGCTCGCGATCGGGTCGCGATAGCGGTACTCCGAGCCGTAATCGACTTCCACAGGCACCCGCGCCAGCTCTTCGATCAGGAACTTTCCGACGAGCGCCGAGTGCCACGACGTGCCACACGCCAGGATGATGATGCGGTCGATGTCACGCAAGGCCGCCGCATCGAGCGCCATCTCCGAGAGAAACACCCGGCCAGACTCCACGGAGGCGCGGCCCAGCACGGTCTCGCGGACGGCCCACGGCTGCTCGTAGATCTCCTTGAGCATGAAGTGCTTGTAGCCGGCCTTCTCCGCCATCACCGGATCCCAGGTGATGCGTTGCGTCTGCCGCGTGTGCTCAGCGCCCGCGAAATCGGTAAAGCGCACGCCCTGGCGGCTGACGATGGCCATCTCGCGGTCGTCGAGAAACACCACATCGCGCGTGTGCGCCAGAATCGCCGGAATGTCCGAGGCCACGAAGAACTCGTCAGCGCCGATGCCGACGACCACCGGCGGGCCGTTGCGGACAGCGACGATGGTCTCTGGATCATCCACCGACAACAACACGAGGGCGAACAAGCCGCGCAGGTGCACGAGCGCGCGCTGCGTTGCTGCCACCAGGCCGTCGCCGCGACTCTCCTTCTCGATCAAGTGCGCCACGACTTCGGTGTCGGTCTCGGTGACGAACCGGTGCCCCTCCGCGATCAACGCCCGTTTCAGCTCGAGATAGTTCTCGATGATGCCGTTGTGCACGACGACGATGCGGCCGTGACAGTCCTGATGGGGATGCGCGTTCTCCTCCGTTGGCCGCCCGTGCGTGGCCCAACGTGTGTGGCCGACGCCGTACTGGCCATCCACTGCCTTCAGCGGCTGTTCGACGAGCCGGTGTTCAAGTTGGGAGAGTTTGCCGGCGGACCGCCGCAGATCCAGCGCGCCGTTGCTCACGAGCGCCACACCAGCTGAGTCGTAGCCGCGATATTCCAACCGGCGCAACCCGTCGATCAGGATGGGCAATACAGGCCGGGGCCCGACGTAGCCGATGATGCCGCACATCTCTTACGTATCCTTTTTCTTCGCGGTGGCGGCCTGCTCACGCTGCAGTTTTCGTGCGGCCGCCCAGCCGGGCTTGTTGTGCTGCACGCCACGCGCGACGCCGAGTCCACCGGCCGGCACGTCCTGCGTGATGGTCGATCCAGCTCCGACGTAGGCGCCCGCGCCGATTGTCACCGGGGCGACCAGCGCCGAGTTGCTGCCGACGAAGGCGCCCGCCTCGATGGTCGTGCGGTGCTTCTTCTCGCCGTCGTAGTTGCAGGTGATCGTGCCTGCGCCGACGTTCACGCCGTCGCCAATCACCGCATCACCGAGATACGAGAGATGGTTTGCTTTCGCTCCGGTGCCGAGCGTCGTCTTCTTCAGCTCGACGAAGTTGCCGATGTGCGCGTTGTCGCCCACGACGGAGTCGGGACGGATGTGCGCGAAGGGGCCAATGCGCACGCCGGAACCAATGGTGGCGTTGGTGAGCACGCAGTGGTCGAGGACCGTGACGTGTTCGCCAATCTCGACATGGCTCAGCCGGCAGCCGGCCATGATCGTGCACCGAGCGCCGATCGTCGTCTTTCCCTGCAGACGCACGCCGGGACCGATCGTGGTGTCCATGCCGATCGTGACGTCTTCGTCGATGTAGGTCGTGGCCGGATCTTCGAGCGTGACGCCCGAGAGCATCACCGCGCGATTCTTGCGGTCGCGGACGATCCGGGTCATCTCCGCCAGTTCGACACGGCTGTTGATGCCGCGCAGTTCATCAGGATCCTCGAGGCAGAGGCTGGCGACCGCGCGTCCCTGTTTGTGATACATCGCGACGAGATCGGTCAGGTAGTACTCGCCCTGCGCGTTGTCGGTCGCGAGACTGTGCAGGGCCTCGAACAGACCCTGGGTGCTGAACGCGTAGATGCCGCTGTTGATCTCGTGAATGCCGCGCTCGTCGGCCGAGGCGTCGCGCTCTTCCACGATGCGCGTGATGGACCCGCCTGCGTCACGCACGATGCGCCCGTACCCGTAAGGATCCGGGAGTTCCGTCGTCAGAATCGTGGCGGCCGCCTTGTGCTGGCGATGGGCTTCGAGCAGGCGTTGCAGGGTGGCGGGCATCAGGAGCGGCACGTCGCCGTAGAGCAGCAGGACGGTGCCCTTCTTGCCGGCGAGCAGCGGCTCGGTCTGCAGGAGCGCATGGCCGGTGCCGAGTTGCGGTGACTGCACGGCGTATTGGAGATCCGTCCACGACTGCAGTGATGCGCGCACATCGTCGGCGGCATGGCCGATCACGAGCGTCGTCGAGGTCGCGCCCAGATGTTTCGTGGTGTGCAGGACGTGCTCGATCAACATCCGGCCCGCCAGATCGTGCAGCACTTTCGGCCGGGCGGATTTCATCCGCGTGCTCTTGCCCGCGGCGAGCACCACGATGTGCAGGTCGTGTGTCATCAACGGACCGGTTTGCGGAACAGGCGTCGCGCTCCGCCCGCGGGAATCGTGTCGAGCAGCGTGCGGAATTCCTCGTTCGCAGTCAGCGCATCGAACTCGTCGTCCTGGCGCGCCTGCAGGCGGCACTCCGGATTCAACGCAATGGCATTCCGCATGTGCGCGATCGCGGTGGTGACGTCGTTGCCGCGCGCGGCGACCACGGCCAGGAGGTACTCGGCGAGATCCTGATTGCCGTCTTCGTTGAGCACGTCGGCGGCCAGGCGGGCTGCTTCGCTGTCGTTGTGGTTATTCAGCGCCAGGGTGGCGGCCGTGAGGCGCTCTTCGATCGTGGTGCGGCCGGCGGGTTGACGGCTGAGTTCCCGGCGTGCGGCGTCGAGGTACACGCGCGCACGGTCCGCGAGCGGACCTTCATTCGGGAATTGCTCGATCAGCGACTCAAACGCCGCGGCGGCTGCCTTGAAATCGCGCTTCTGGAGTGCGGCGGCGGCTCGCTCGAATCCGGCGATGGCGTCCGCGGACGGCGGCCGAATGACGGCGATCGGCGGCGGGGGAGCCGGCCGCGCGACAAACGGTGGCGGCGGCGGGGTGCTCACGACCTTCACCGGCGATTTCTGAGTCGGCTTGGCGACGGGCTTTGCCGCCTTCGCTTTGGGAGCCGGGGCGACCTTCTTGTCTCGTTTGGCCGGGGATGTCTTCGCCGGGGACTTGGCAGCGGGACGCGAAGGCTTCTTCGCGATCTTCTTTGCGGGCCGTTTGGCCATGGATCCTCTCGGTCTTAATTGTTCTGCTGTTTGACCAATATTTTGGCCTTCTTGATGGCCTTCTTTGCATCGGTCGCAGACAGGTTCAGCTTTAGCGCGGTCAATTCTACGGCTAAATCGTGTGAAATCAACGGTGAAGCGGCAATGGACTCAAAGAGATCCAGGGCCTGTTGCTGGACTTCTGCCGTCTTGATTTCCTCTGCAGTGACGTCGGAAACATCCATTACTGCGATCACGAACTCGCCAATATCTTTATTTATATCTAAATACTGATTATTTGGTCTTTCGACTAACTCTTCGTTCATCTTAGTTAGTTCTCTTCCTATCAAAATATGTTTATTGACCAAACATTTTAAGCACTCATCTAAGGTCTGCCTGATCCGGTGTGGTGCCTCGAAGAAGATACTCGTGTGTTTGGTCTCTGCGAGCCGGTTGAACCAGTCCTGACGTGCCTTTCCTTTGACTGGTGGGAAGCCGTAAAAGGTGAACTCCGGGGTCTCGGAGCCGGCGACGCTGAGCATGGTGGTGACGGCGCTCGCGCCGGGGATGGGGACGATGGGAATCTGGGCCGCCCGGGCAGCGCGAACGAGCCGGGCGCCAGGATCGGCGACGGCGGGGGTGCCGGCGTCGGTCACAAGGGCGATGGACTGGCCGGCCATCAGGCGGGCCACCAGTCGCGGGCTCTCGGCAAACTCGTTGTGCTCGTGCAGGCTCAGGAGGGGCTTACGGATCTCGTAGTGCGCGAGCAGCTTGCTCGTCCGTCGCGTGTCCTCGGCGGCAATCAGGTCCACTTCACCCAGAATGCGCCGCGCCCGGAAGGTGAAGTCTTCCAGATTGCCGATCGGTGTGGCGACCACATACAGCGTCCCGGCCATGGTGTTGCTAGGGATTATCTATAATTGAGGGTCAGTTTCCTGAGCCCAACCATGCCTCTTTACGAATATCAGTGTGATGCCTGCAGTCATCGGTTCGAACGGATCCAGAAGTTCTCCGATCCACCGGTCGATGTCTGCCCCGAGTGCGGCAAGGGCCCGGTGACGAAACTCATCTCGGCGCCCGGTATTCAGTTCAAGGGCGCCGGATGGTACATCACCGACTACGCCGGCGGTTCGTCGAGCGCCGCGACGTCCGATTCGCTGAAGCAGAAGCCCGAGTCGAAGTCGGAGACCAAGTCCGAGACCAAAGCGGACGCGAAGCCCTCCACCTCGCCCGAAACGAAGTAGGCTTGTTGCCATGTTGGACCCTGCCTACGTTCGCGATCACGTCGATGAAGTGGCCCGGCGTCTGGGCCAGCGCGGTGGCGACTATTCCAAGGAACTCGCTGCGCTGAACCAGAAGGCCAAGGAGCGTCTCGAATTGCTCCAGGTGGTCGAGAACCTGAAGCGTGAGCAGAACGCGGCGGGGGAGCAGGTCGCGAAGGCCAAAAAAGAAGGCCGCGACGCCACGGCGATTCTGGCGGAAAACAAGGAACGCGCCGCGAAGATCAAGTCGATCGAGCCGCAGCTCGCGGAGATCGACGCGGCTCGTGACGCGTTGTTGCTGACGATTCCGAACCTGCCGCACGAGAGTGTGCCGGTGGGGAAGAGCAGTGCCGACAATCCTGAAGTGCGCGTGTGGGGCACGCCGCGTACCTTCGACTTCGAACCGAAGGCGCACTGGGACATCGGCGAAGGGCTCGGCATCCTCGATTTCGATCGCGCCACGCGCATGTCGGGCGCGCGGTTTGCCGTACTCAAGGGCGCCGGCGCGAAGCTCGAGCGCGCGCTGATCAACTTCATGCTCGATCTGCACACGCGCGAGCATGGCTACACCGAAATCGAGCCGCCGTTTCTCGTGAACCGCGCCGCGCTGACCGGCACGGGCAATCTGCCGAAGTTCGAGCCGGATCTGTTCAAGATCGCGGGCGAATGGGATCTGTTCCTCATTCCGACCGCCGAAGTGCCGCTCACGAACATGCACCGCGAGGAGATCCTCGACGGCCGCCAGCTGCCGATCTACTACACGGCCTACACGCCGTGTTTCCGCAGCGAGGCTGGCTCGTACGGCTCGGACGTGCGCGGCCTGATCCGGCAGCACCAGTTCGACAAGGTCGAGCTCGTGAAGTTCACGACACCGGAGACCTCGCACGACGAACTCGAGAAGCTCACGCGTAACGCCGAGACGGTGCTTGAGAAACTGGGTCTGCCGTACCGGCGCGTGCTGCTCTGCACCGGCGACATGGGCTTCGGTTCCGCGAAGACCTTCGACATCGAAGTGTGGCTACCGAGCCAGAAGACGTATCGCGAGATCTCGTCCTGCTCGAACACCGAAGCGTTCCAGGCGCGGCGTGCGAACATCAAGTTCCGCCCGGACGGCACGGGCAAACCCCAGCACGTCCACACGCTGAATGGCTCGGGCCTGGCGGTTGGCCGTACACTGATTGCGATTCTCGAGAACTACCAGCAGCCCGACGGATCGGTGGTCATTCCCGAGGCGCTGCGCCCGTGGATGGGCGGAATGGACAAGATCGGCTGAGCGTTTCTTGCGGAGAGATGGCCGAGCGGTTTAAGGCGGCGGTCTTGAAAACCGTTGTACGGGAAACCGTGCCGGGGGTTCGAATCCCTCTCTCTCCGCCACTTCTCCCACGTCACCACGATCCTCCGTGGTGCGTGAGTGGCCGCCCCGCTGTCATTGGTAATGTGCAGGGTCTCTGCTATCCTCACACCCGCTTTGTTCCCCCACACGCTGTGGTCTCTCATGGCGCCACGTCATCTGCGAGTGTGGCTGTCCGGTGCGGTCGTTCGCGCCGGGGCCGTACTGGCAGCGGTGGCGCTCACAACGGCATCCGCATCCACGCAAACCCGCGCCGGCAATCCGCAAGGCATCACGAACGACACCATTCTCCTTGGCATGTCGGCGCCGTTCACTGGCGCGTCGCGCGGGCTAGGCATCGAGCTCTACCGCGGATCGATGGCCTACTTCGCGGAGGTCAACGCGCGGGGCGGTGTTCATGGACGCAAGGTTCAACTGCGAGCCTACGACGATGGATATCAACCTGATCAGGCGGTAAAGAACACGCTGCGCCTGATGCAGGAGGATCAGGTCTTTCTGCTGTTTGACTACGTTGGCACGCCCACGGTGACTCGTGTCCTGCCGCTGCTGAAGAAGTTCGACAGCCTGCACTTTCAACTCTTCTTTCCGTTTACCGGCGCACAGCCGCAACGTGAGCCACCCTACGACCGACTGGCCGTCAACCTCCGTGCGTCCTACCAACAGGAAACCGAAGGCCTCGTGGCGAATCTGTTGGCTGCCGGTCGCACGCGCATCGCGGTCTTCTACCAAGCTGATGCGTACGGCCGGAGCGGATGGTTCGGCGTGCGTCAGGCGCTTGCCACACGTGGTCAGAAGATGGTGGCCGAAGCGACCTATGCGCGCGGCACGAAGTTCACGGCCAGCCTCGACAAACAAGTCGCGATCCTTCAGGCGGCGGCCCCTGATGCCGTCATCTCCATTGGGGCCTACGAAGCGTGCGCCGCGTTCATTCGCGATGCGCGGAAGGCCGGCCTCCGGGTGCCGATTGCCAACGTGTCGTTCGTCGGCAGCGAGAGCATGCTGGCGCTCTTGACCAGCGCCGGAAAAGCTGATGGCCGTGACTACACGACCGGCCTCATCAATTCACAGGTGGTGCCGAGTTACGACAACCTGGCCGTGCCGTCGGTGCGGGAATATCGCGAGCTGATGACTCGTCACCATCCGGTGCCGCCGGCGTCACTCGCGGGAACAGACTATGTGGCGCTCGACCAGAGTTTCGTGGGCTTCGAGGGATTCCTGAACGCCAAGCTGCTCGTCGAAGTGCTCACGCGGCTTGGCGACCATCCGCAGCGTGCAGACGTGGCCGCTGCGGTGGCCGGCATCCGGCGCTTCGACCTTGGCATGGGCGCACCGATCTCCTTTTCACCTCAACGGAATCAAGGATCGGACGCGATCTACTACACCACAGTGCGCGACGGGCGATTTGTGACCGTTCAGGATTGGGCGGAGTGGGCGAAATGACGATCGCGCGCTTTCTCCGCTCCACCATGTTCAGCATCTTCCTGCTCTTCGGTCTCGTGGCGGTGTCGACGACTGCGCTGTGCGTCTATACCGTCGACAAGCAGCTCTCGAGTCAGTATGTGGCCAACAGCGCGGCAATCGCCCAGACGATCGCCAACTCGAGCACCGACATCATCTTGAACCGCGACATGTCGACGCTGCAGTCCCTGATCGATCAGTTCAAGGAAATCCAGGGCGTGAAGTACCTGTACATCACCAATGAGCAGGGCGAAATCATCGCGCACACGTTTGTCCCGGGTGTGCCGAAGGAGATCGCGTCGGCTGCGCCCCAGATGTCTGGGGCCGTTGATCGACGTCTGCCGGGGTATGGAGAGTTCATCGAGGTCTCCAATCCGATCCTCGACGGCAATGCTGGATCGGCCCATGTGGGCATGGACAAGGGCTTCATCACGCTGAAGATTCAGACCGCGATTGGTCAGCAGATCTACCTGATTTCCATCATCTTCATCGTCGGCATCGTCGGTACGTTCGTGCTGTTGATCCGCGCTGCGGGACCACTGCGAGCGCTCACCTCCTACGCGCAGCATTTGGCCGTTCCCGACCGCGCCGCACCGACGCCGCCGGAGGTTGAAGACGGACTGTTGCGACGCAAAGACGAGATCGGTCAGTTGGCGCGTTTGTACCGTCATCTCGCCGAATCGTCACCGACTGAGCGAGAACCGGCACCATGACGACGCCGTTACGTGTGCCGAACCGATGGGTGGTCGCGGCCATGGGCACGCTCCTCCAGTTGTGTCTCGGCACGGTGTACGCGTGGAGCTACTTCCAATCACTGTTGGTGGCCTCTTATCGGTGGACCTACACCGACACTGCGTGGGCGTTTTCACTTCTGATTTTCACACTCGGGATTTCCGCGGCCTGGGCCGGCGTGAACTTGCCTCGGTTCGGCCCGCGGAAGCTCGCCATGGCCGGCGGCATGCTCTTCAGCCTCAGCTACTTTCTTGGCGGGCTGGCGCTCTCGGCAAAGAGCATCCCGCTCTTCTACCTCGGGTACAGCGTGATTGGCGGCATTGGCATCGGCCTCGGCTATGTCACGCCCGTGTCGACGGTGGCTCGTTGGTTTCCCGATCGGAAGGGGTTGATCACCGGTGTGGTGGTCATGGGGTTTGGCATTGGCGCCTTTGCGATGAGCAAGATCCTTGCGCCGTTGTTGTTGGCATCAGCAAAGGGCAATCTCGTGCCGGTGTTCTTCTCTCTCGGTGCGCTCTTTGCGATTGTGCTGTGCCCGGTGACTTGGTGGCTGAAGAATCCGCCTGATGGCTATGTGCCGCCCGGTGCGGTGACATCGGCTCGTGCAACCGCTGCGGCACCGTCGGCCGTCGAACGAGACGCGCCCACGACGGCGTATCTGACGTCGAGCCACTTCGCGATCATGTGGATCGTGTTCTTCTTCAATATCGCCGCCGGCATCTCGGTGATCAGCTTTCAGTCGTCGCTGTTGCAGGAGATCTGGGGATTGGCCGATCCGTCCGTGGATCCCGCCACGCTCGCGAGCTACGGCGCGACGCTCATCGCTGTGAGTTCGCTGTTCAATGGCGTGGGCCGCTTGCTCTGGGGCATGATTTCCGACCGCATCGGCCGCGTGGAGAGTTTCCGTCTCCTACTGGGCACACAGATGGTGGTGTTTGGTGTGCTCATGACCGAACGCAATCCATGGGTGTTCAGTGCGTTGGTGTGTTACGTCCTGCTCTGCTTCGGCGGCGGCTTCGGCACCATGCCGTCATTCGTTGCTGACGCGTTCGGGGCGAAGCGCATGTCGGTGCTCTACGGCGCGATGTTGACGGCCTGGGCCGCAGCGGGCGTCGCTGGACCCCTGATGGTGGCGTCGCTCAAGGACAACTATCCCGACCGTGCCGTGATTTATTGCTTCCTGTTCGGCGTGTTGTTTCTGGGCAGCGGCTTCATCTTCTCGTTCCTGGTCTCGAACGGCCGCTGTCGCCCCGGGGTGCCCGACGTGACGGATCTCGGACTGCCGTCAGAAACCGCCTGACGCTTCGCGCGTCACGTGCGGGCTCGCTCGCAACGGCGCGAGATCGCGATCACTGTCCCACGCCCGTGCGTGCAGCTGCCACGGCGACGCGTCGGCGCGTCGCGCGGCAATGGCCATGCGCGTGTCTGCCGTGGGCGCGTACAGCGCAAATGTCCACTCGTGCGCGGCGATCCCTGGCGGTGGATCGAACAGCAACTCTGGCCGGTCGAGGCGGAAGCCCCACCGGCTCAAGTCCACCGTGATGCCGTCACCGGTCGCCTTCACGAAGGCTTCTTTCAGTGTCCACAGTTCAATGAAGAGGATACGCATGGCATCGGGCGCACACGCGGCCAATTGCCGGACCTCTTTGGTCGAGAAATTCTGTCGCGCCAACTCCATGAGATCCGGAGAACTCGGGCAGCTCTCCACGTCGATGCCGACATCACCCTGTGGGGCGATGGCCCACGCCACCAGTCCTCGTGTGTGCGACAGATTGATCGCGTACGGCGCGCTCATCGCCGGACTCACAAACGGTTTGCCCTGTGCGGATCGTTCGAACTGCCAGGTAATCGGCCGTTTGGGTGTGTAGCGTGACAAGGCGCGACGGAGACCCGCGTGTGCGGCGGCGTAGTCGCGTTGATCCACCGTGTGTACAAAACGGTGGCACCGTGCGATTTCGTCGGTGCTCAGATCGGAGAGATGAGCCTCGAACTCCGTGCGTCCGAGCTCGGACGTCACGTGGTACCAGAGATGGACGGCGTTCGCGGGAAGGTCTAGTGCGGACAAAGAAAAGGCCGGACCGCGTGAGGCGGTCCGGCCGAACGTACTGTGCGTGGCTGGCGGTTAGGCCGCCGACGCCGTCGCAGCTTCGAAGTGCTCCCGCACCTTGCTGGGATCGAACGTCAGGAACGTGCCGCCCGCAGCGAAGTGCTGGACGAACACGCGGCCGATGGCCCACGTGACACCCGACGCGAGGACCGGCACCGAGATGGCGCCGAGCATCGTGCCGACGACCGGAACGGCCTTGAGCACGCCGCTACCGAAGCCCATACCCAGGCGCTTCGACGCGTAGGCGCCGAGGAGAACAGCCACGATCGACCGAACGCGTTCAGCGCGGAATTCCACGCCGTACACATTGGCCAGCTCCGACAACATCTTGTACTCAACACCGGCGATGGCCGCGACGTCGAGACCCACGATCGGGATCAGGCCCGCACCAGCCGCGATGGCCGAGTACTGACGAATGATGGAAGTAGCGCGCAGATCTTTCTCGTTCATTAATGGGCTCCTGAGAGGGACACGCTGAGTCTACCTGAGTTCTGATCGGGATTGCAACCGCTAAGTGGCTTTGTATGGAGTAAGTTCGCCGTACTCCATCTTCAACACCCGATCGGCCGTATCGAAGTATCGGTCGTCGTGGGTCGCAGCAATAATCGTTTTGCCCTGCCGCTTCAGATTTGGCAGCAGGTCTTCGTAGAAAAACCTCCGGAATGGTGGATCTTGGTCAGCCGCCCATTCGTCGAGGACCAGAATTGGCCGGTCCTCCAACAGGGCCACGATCATGGCCAGGCGCTTCCGCTGACCGCTCGAGAGCTCCAAGGTTGTAAAGGCCCCGTTCTCGAACGACACCTTGTCTTCGATCTGCATGAGGGTCAGGAGCTCCTGAACCCGCTCGGTGGGGGTGTTCCGGAGTCCGTACAGTCGGTCAAACAGATGGTAGTCCGAGAAAATCGGGCTGAAATGGCTTCGGTACCACCCGACGTTCTCGGGTGACACCAGCGTGTTGTTCAGCAGCACCAGCCCGTCGGTGGGTGCATAGAGGCCGGTCAGGGTGCGCAGGAACGTCGACTTCCCGCTCCCGTTGCCACCCACGATGAACACGATCGACCCTGGATCGACCTGAAGGTCGATCGGGCCGATCCGGAATGCCGGTCCCACGCCGCGGTCGCGATACTGGAACACCACGCGCCGGAGGTCGATGCCGGCGAACTTTTCGGTCTGGGGGGCTTCGGCTCGTCCGTTGTGATCTCGCGCGCTCGACAGCTCCAGCGTGGCTTCGAGTCGGAAGATGTTCTCGGCGGCGATGTTCGCCGTGGAGTATTGCGGGATCGTGTTCACGATGGCGCCAATGGGGCCAATGATGAACAGAATCGCGACCGTGAGTTTCATCACGTCCCCGGAGAACGCGAAGCTGATCCGGGGCAGCAGAAACACGATCGCGGCGAGCAGGCCGAACAGCATCGCCTGCATGATCACGTAATGTGACGCGAACCGGTGACCGGCGCGTGTCTTGACGTCGGCCACCGTGCCCGAGATGCGCCGCAGGTGATCGAACAGCTCCGTGCTGCGTGCGCGGTTCATGCGCACTTCCTTGAACCCGTCCAGCATGTGGGTCAGCGCGCTGAGATAGTCGTTCTCCTGTTGTTTCGCGTCACTCAACAACGCCCGCAGTTCCGCCGACCGCTGGAAATGCAGAATCAGCGCGAGCCATACCAGGCCGGCCACCACCACCAGCGCCGTGCGAGACAGGATGGCGATGTACGCCACGCTGAAGACCACCATCATCAGTGACTGCAGCGCGTTGACGATGGTGCTGGCGGCCTGCGAGATGTTCTGGGTCTCGCGGCTGACGATGCCGTAGATCTCGGACCGGCCGACCTGGTCGAGGGCCTCGAGTTCCGAGCGGCGGATGCGGTTCGCCACATGCACACGGATGCCATCCAGCAGCTTTTCAATGTCCGTGATGGCGACGAACAGGATTTCCCGCTGCGCGACGACGTAGATGATCATCGTCACGATGAATGTCGCGAGCAGCCGGCCGCTTTCCGGGCCGTTGACGTCATTGGCCGCGCTGTTGATGATCGCGAGCAGTCCCGCATTGGCGAGGCCGGCCAGCAGCACGTAACCCGCCATGCGGGCGTTCAGTCTCGCTGAGCCCCGACTGAGGAGCTGAAACAGCGGAATCGACTTCAGGAACGTCAGGATCATGGTCTAGGGGCGCCGCCGGCCGCCGGACAGCCAGCTCAGTGGCGCCATGATCATCATCAGCGACAGCGAGACGGGCATGAGCACGATGTCAGCGCTTGTCGCCGCCAGGCTCCGCGCCGCAGGCGTGCGCGTCGGCTGGCTGACGGGTGCGAGTGCTTGCGGTCGGGCGCGCGCCGGCTCCGGCGCGGCCGCGATCAGGGCTGGGGGCGCGGTGACGGGCGTTGGTGGCGTGACGATCGCGGCTGGAACGACGGGGGCCGCCGCCTCCACAGGGGCTGACACCGGCGTCGTTGGAGCGGCGGGAGTCGCGGTGGTGTCGCCGTCAGACCGGTACACCCAGCCCACACGCGTCGAGGAGGCGGCCGGAGCCCCGGCCCCGAATTTCGGTTTGGCTTTCCGGGAGCGCGGCGCCGGAGATTTTACAGGCTTGCCTTTGGGAGGCGTCATGTCGAGTCCTTGGGGCGTCCGACGTCGGATTACTGTTTCTCGCCACCGAGGATGATCGGCAAGCCGTTCGGGCCTGTGCCGATGATCACCGTTTTGGCATTGTTGGACTTGGCGAGATCGCGGGTCGCCGCGATGCCTTCCCACTTCAGCAGGTTGGGCGTCAACGAGCTGTTGATCACGTCGTTTGCGGCCTTCACGCCGTTCGCTTCGGTGAGGCGCCGCTTGCTCTCGAGCTCCGCGATCGTCGTCCGGAATTCGTACGACTCGAGCATTTCCTTCTGGATCATCTTCTCTTCGACGCTGTCGCGCACCTTGTCCGGCAGCATCACTTCACGCAGGATCACGCCGTCGATCTTCACGAACTTCTGCTGAACCTGCTCAAGACTCTGGTTGATCGCTTCCTGGATGACGGCGCGCTGTGAGCCGTACACATCGCGCATCGGGAAGTTGCCGAGCGTGGTGCGCAGGGCAGACTCCACTTCCGGGATGACGATCTTGTTCCGGTAGTCCGGCCCGACGTTCTTCTGCAGCAGGCCCACCAGATCCGGTTCCGGATGGCACCGGATCGACAGGTTCAGCGTGACCGTCATGCCTTCATTGGTCAGGACGGCCATCTGGTGCTTGGTTTCCTGCACCCGCAGGTCGTAGATGAACATCGTGTCCCAGGGGGCGATGATCTTGAGTCCTTCGCCGAGCACACGATCCACCTGTGTGCCGCCGCCGAAGCGGTAGAACATCACGCCCGCTTCGCCGGAATGGATGGTGATGAACACATCCTTCCAGTAATAGATCGCGACGAGCGTGACCAGCAGTGCCGCAATCAGCAGCCGCACGCCCGAGAAGTGGCTCGCACGCGCGATGCGGTCCGACCAGACGGCAGACCGGTCCGTCCCGAGATCGCCATCAAACGTGTCCTGATTCGCATCGGCCATGAGGCAGGCTCCTTGTAAAACGTCTTGAACAGGGCGGACGCCATTCTACCCCATTGGAACCGTGCCTCCGGCTCTCGCCGCGGGGTAGAATCTCCTCTCTGTGCCAGCGATCGCGCGCATGCAGCCGGGGACACTCCGAGGGCGGTTCACCGCGCTCAGCCTCGTGCTGTTTGTCGGGTTTCTCCTGTACGAGTTCGTCTTTCGCGATTTCTACTTCACCCCCGCGGATCGTCAGCGACAGCTCGTGCACAACAACGGGATGCAGAGGGGCTTCTCGGTCGCACTCGTCTGGCCGCCGCACACCGACAAGAGCCTGATCGAGGGCGTGACACTGGCCAAGGAAGAACTCGACGCGGCCGGGGGGCCGCTGGCCGGCAAGATCCGCCTCCGCACGTTCGTCGAGACGGCCGACAAGGGCGAGACGGCCCGCCGCGTGGCGCAGTACGAAGACGTCCTCTGTGTGATCGGTCATGAAGTGGTGGGCACGTCGATTCCGTCCTCCATCACGTACGAAGAGCACGGCATCGTCTTCATCTCACCGAAGATCACCGACCAGCGCCTCACCCATCACGACTTCAAGTACACGCTGCGTTTGACGCCCGATGATGCCGAGGTCGCCGAAGCACTGGCGTCGTATGCGGTGACCCGCGGCTTCAAGCGCGTCGGCGTTCTCTACGGGCGCATTCTCCGGCACCAGATGGTGGCCGACCGCTTCGTCACCTCCGCGAAGCATCACGGCATCGATGTTCCGTTCCAGCGGTCCTACTTCCATGATCCCGACGGCCGTACACAGGATCTGCGTCCGTTCATCGCGGAAATCCGTCGCGCGAAGTTCGACGCGTTGATGCTGGCTGACGATCTGCCATGGGGCGGCAAACTGCTGAAAGATCTCAAACTCATGGGCGTTGATGTGCCCGTGCTGGCCAGCGACAAACTCGACTCGATGGAAGTCTGGGACATTGCCGGCACCGACGCGAACAACCTCTACGTGGCCAGCGCCGTGAATCCCGATGCGACCGACGTGAGTTATGCGGCGTTTCGGCAGCGGTTCCAGGCGCGGTTCGGCGCGCCGCCCGGGTACGGCGCCAGCCAGGGCTATGAAGCCTTTCGGCTGTTCACCAACGCCATCCTGAAGGCCAACAGCGCGGATCCGATCGTCGTGACCACCACGATCAAGATGAATCAGTGGGAAGGCATTTTCGGGCCGTTCTCATTCGATCTGAACGGGGACGTCAAAGGTCGCGACATCTCCATCAAGAAGATGGACAACGGCAAGTTCAGACTGATGTCCGTTGAAGAGCAGGACATCGAGAAGGAGCGCTAACGTATGGTTGGATTTGTTCCACTGTGGCTCGTCGCGGCCTTGGTCATCGGGTACTTCGGCCGCCGCTACCGGTTTGGCTTCTGGGGATACTTCCTCATCTCGATCTTCCTGACGCCCATTGTCGGCGTGATCACGCTCGTCGCGGCGATTCCTCCGGCCTTTCCGAATCAGCGGCGCTGATCGCGTTCAGGCCGACGGTCGCAAGATCACCATCCGCTGCGACCACAGATCCAGCAACTCCCCGACCAGTGCGGCGCGATCATCGAAGCTCAGCCCTTCGGTGAGCTGCGCCATCGTTCGCCGCCCATCTGCCGCCAGCATCGCCGCATACATCGCCGCCGATACCAGCTTCGACTTGCCCCCGCTGTAATCGAACACCGCTTCGTGTGTGCGCTCGCCCGTCGTGGTGCGACATTCCCGAACCATCAGGCTCGCCGGCAATGACACCGCCAGCGTCATCCATTGCGCGTCAGGCACCACGCGCTTCGTGACGAGCACATCGCCGACGATGAGCGCGTGCAGATCCGTCGTGAGGAAGCAGACGATCGCGTCTTCGACCGAATCGACGATCGGCTCTGCGTGGTTATTGAACGACGTGTTCAGAACGACGGGCACGCCCGTGCGTCGACCGAATGCCTCGATCAGGCGCCAGTAGCGGGGATTCACCTCCTGGCGCACCGTCTGAACGCGCGCGGTCCCGTCAACGTGCGCCACGGCGCCCAGCACATCGCGCTGCTCGGGCTGGACCTGCAGCACGACGCTCATGTACGGAAAGTCGCGCTGTGTCGGCGGCACGACGAAGAAGTCGCCGACGCGTTCCTCGAGCACGGACGGCGCGAAGGGCCGGTACGCTTCGCGCTTCTTCACCATGCGATTGATGATGTCCTTGTGTTCGGCCGGGCGAGGATCCGCAAGAATGCTGCGATTGCCCAGCGCGCGCGGACCGAACTCCGATCGGCCTTGCACCCATCCAATCACCTTGCGGTCCGCCATCAACGCAGCGCCGGTCTCACAGGGATCGTCTTGCGGTGCGGCATCGAGCCACGGGGCCCAGCCCGCGAGGATATCGAGAATGCGGGCGGTGTCGGGCACGTCGGTGCCCCAGTACACGTCGGTGAGCGGGGCGACGGCCCCGCGACGCGTCTGCTGATCCACGGCCAACGCCGCGCCCAGCGCGCCACCCGCATCATGTGATGCGGGCTGCACGAACACGCGCTCGAACAAACCGGAGTATACGAACTTGCCGTTCATCGAGCAGTTGTGCGCCACACCGCCGGCAAGGCAGAGGTGCCGGTGGCCGGTCAGCTCCGCAAAGTGCCGGACCATGTGGCTGCCGACGATCTCGAGCGCTTCCTGCAGTGCGGCCGCGAGGTCCAGATGATCTTGCGTGAACCGCCCACCTTTGCGTCGCGGCTCGATGTGCGCATAGAGCTCCGGAATGCGATCGCGGTGCAGGCGATACTCGCCGTCGGGCAGCAACTCGTACAACGACCGCAGCACGCGCCGGAATCGGGCCGGATCGCCGTACGGCGCGAGACCCATGACCTTGTACTCGTCGAACATGTCG
>CAYFLU010000013.1:0-33837 GCA_964343975.1 uncultured Solibacteraceae bacterium | reverse complement strand
CGCCGCGCCGGCTTTGAGAATGCCGATGAGACCGACGATGAGCGCGTCGGAGGCGTCCGCGAGGAGGCCGACGGGAGTCTCCGGCGCCGTCACGCCGGCGGCGCGCAGCGCGTTCGCCACGCCATTGGCGCGGGCGTCGAGCGCGCGATACGTCCACCGGCGATCGCCGAACACCAGCGCCGTGTGATCCGGCGTCGCCTGTGCCTGCGCTTCGAATCGCGCGGCCAGGCTCTGGCCCTGCGGATGCGCCAGCGGAGCGAAATTGTGCGCCTCGACGACGAGCGCGTGTTCGTCGGCCGGGAGCCAGGGCAACTGTGCGAGGCGTTCGACGGGCCGCCGCACGGCGGCACGCAGCAGCGTTTCGAACCGGCGCGCGAGCCGTGCGATCGACGCCGCGTCGAAGAGCGCGGTGTTGAACTCGAAGAACACGTCGAGCCGCTCATCGGGCCTTTCGCGTCCGGTGATCGTCAGATCGAACTTGCTGATGCGGTATTCGAGCGGCCGCGGCGTGATCTCGACGCCCGGCAGCGCCAAGGCGCCGTCATCGCCTTGATCCATGGCGACCATCACGTCGAAGAGCGGCGACCGGGCGAGGTCGCGCACGATGGCGAGATCGTCCACGAGGCGATCGAACGGATAGGTCTGATGCGCGTCAGCGCCCGTGACCACGTCGCGCGCACGCGCCATCAGTGACGCGAACGTGTCGTCATCGTGCACGGTGAGGCGCAGCGGCACGGTGTTGACGAAGTAGCCGATCTGATCGTGCAGATCGGGGTGCGTGCGCCCGGCAATCGGACTGCCGACGGTCAGATCGCGCTGGCCCGCGGTGCGGGACAACAACGTGGTGGCCGCGGCCAGCAGCGTCATGAACACGGTGGCGCCCTGTGAGGCCGCGAGCGCACGCACGCCGGCCGAGAGGGCGGGATCGAGCGCGAGGCAGTACTGATCGCCGTCGAAAGTCTGGACGGGGCCGCGCGGTCGATCCGTCGGCAACTCGAGCGGTGCCGGCAGGTCGCGGAACCGCGCGCGCCAATACTCGCGATGCGCGTCGTGATCGGCCGCGTCGAGTTCCGCGCGCTGCCAGGCCGCGTACTCCTTGTACTGCACGCGTCGCGCGGGCAGGTCCGGCGCACGGCCGTCGAGCGCATCGCGGTAGGCGATCACCAGCTCGCGCATCAGCACGGGGATCGACCAGCCGTCGGTGGCGATGTGGTGCATCACCACGCCGAGTGTCCACGTGTCGTTCGCGACGCGATACAGCGCGGCGCGCAGGAGCGGTGCTGCGCCGAGGTCGAACGGCACACTGGCCATGGCGCGCAGCGCATCATCCGCAGCCGCCTGTGGATCGCGGTGCCGCGACACGTCATGCACGTCGAGCGTGAAAGCCACCGACGCGACGATCTGCTGACGCGGCTCGCCCGCGACCACCAGGAACTGCGTGCGCAAGACCTCGTGGCGATCGATCACGGCCTGGAAGGCGCGCTCGAGTGCGGCGGCCTCCACGCGTCCACGCAAACGGAACGCGGCGGGCACGTGATACGCCGACGGGCCGTCGCCGCGCAGTTGCTCGAGCACCCATAGCCGCCGTTGTCCGTACGACACGGGATAGTGCGGCGCCGGGGCGACGGCCGGAATCGGCGCCACTGAGACCTGTTGCCGCGACTGCAATTCGGCGGCGAGCGCGGCGATGGTCGAATGCAGGAACAGATCCCGCAGTGACACGTCGAGTCCGTAGGTCTGGCGCGCCCGCGCGATCATGCGCGCGGCCTTCAAGCTGTGGCCGCCGTGATCGAAGAAGCCGTCGAAGATCCCGATGCGCTCGACCTCGAGCGCATCGCGCCACAGGGACGCGAGCGTCGCCTCGAGCGCGGTACGCGGCACATCGTGGGTGGCGTCGGCGACGGCCGTCGGCGCGGGCAGCGCGCGGCGATCGAGTTTGCCGTTCGGTGTCCGCGGCAGCGCATCGAGAAACACGACATGCGCCGGCACCATGTAGTCGGGCAGCGTGCGTGCGAGCGCGTCGCGGTAGGCCGCGGCGTCCTTCGGCGCGTCGTCAGCCGCAACGAGATACGCCGCAATCGATTGACTGGCCCCGTCGTGACGCGCCACCACCGCGACGTCACGTACCCATCCGGTGCGTCGCAGCGTGGCGTCAATTTCGCCGAGCTCCACGCGGAAGCCGCGGATCTTCACCTGATGATCAAGTCGACCGAGGAATTCAATCCGTCCGTCTTCGCGATACCGCGCGAGGTCGCCGGTGCGATACATGCGCGCGCCCGGCACACGGCTGAACGGATTCGGGAGGAACCGCTCGGCGGTGAGCGCGGGCCGATTCAGATAACCACGGCACAGCTTGTCGCTCGAGAGGAACAGTTCGCCGGCCACACCGATCGGCACCGGTTCGAGCCAGCGATTCAACAGGTAGATCTCGGTGTGGGAATGCGCGAGCGGACCGCCGATCGTTTCCGGACCGCCGGCGGTGCGTTCGACGAACGTCGAGTACGTCGTATCTTCCGACGGCCCATACAGATCGCACACCCGCCGCACGGTCGGGACGGCGTAAATCGCGTCCACCAACCGCGCCGGGAGCGGCTCACCGGCCAGATTCACGGTGACGACCGACGCGGGCAGGCCGCCCATCCGTACGAGCTCCGTCATCGCCGACGGCACCGTGTTGACGAGCGTCACTGACGACGCCGCCGGTAGCGTGGGCAGCGCCAGCGCATTCTCCGCGAGGATCACGGTGCCGCCGAGCGACAGCGTGACGAAGATCTCGAAGATGGACAGGTCGAAGCACACCGACGTCGACGCCAGCACGCCGCGCAGTTCGTCAGGCGTGTAGGTATGGCGCGCCCATTCCACGAGTGCGGCGGCGGCGCTGTGACTGATGGCCGTGCCCTTGGGCGTCCCGGTCGATCCCGACGTGTAGATGATGTAGGCGAGATGCGCAGGATCGACCGGCGTTGTGGCCTGCGACGCGGCCGTCGGCGGTGCGTCGTCCAGACACCACACATCGGCGTCGGGCCGCGGCACATCCGCGCGCAGGCGGCGTTCTGTCAGGACGAGCGCCATCTGCGCGTCCTGCAGCAGGAACGCGATGCGATCCGCCGGATAGTTCGGGTCGAGCGGTACGTAGGCGCCGCCGGCCTTGAGCACCGCCAGCAGGCCGACGATCAGGTCCGTCGTGCGATGCACGAACACGCCGACGAGTGTTTCCGGTCCGACCCCGCGTGCGCGCAGGGCCGCCGCCCATCGATCCGCGCGGGCATGCAGGTCGCGATACGTGAGTGCGCGTTCGCCATCGATCAGCGCCACCGCATCGGGCGTCGCGAGCGCCTGCCGCGTGGTCAATGACACGAGCGTCTCACCGGCCGGCGGCGCACCCGGCGTGACATTGAACGCTGCCAACGCTGCGCGCTCGGCCGGCGGCACGATGTGGTGACGACGCAGCGACGCGTCGGGGGCGGCGATCACGCCGTGCATCAGCTCGACGAAATGCGCGGCCACACGTGCGAGCCGCGCTTCGGGATACACCTCGCCGTTCGCGATGAAGCGCATTTGCAGGGCATCGCGGCTTTCCGCGACGAGCAAGCCGAGGTCGTAGTGCACCTGCTCGAAGACGTCCGACGATTCCACGCGCAAGACGGATCCGAGTTCGCGCAGTTGCTGGTCGAGCGGGTAGTTCTCGAAGACGAGGATGTGGTCGAACAGCCGGCTCCCGAGCGTGCCCAGCGCCTGGATGTCGGCGAGTGGCGTCGCGGCGTGCGCGTGCGCCGCCAGTTGCTCGGCTTGCACTCGTCGCGCCACGGTCTCGAACGCGTCATCGTCGCTGAGCCGCACGCGCACCGGCAGCGTGTTGATGAACAGGCCGACCATGCGCTCGACGCCCGACAGGTCTTCGGGCCGGCCCGACACGGTGGCGCCAAAGACGACGTCATCGCGATCCGCATAGGCGGCGAGGAGCGCGGCCCAGAGCGTTTGCACAACGGTGCTGAGTGTCACGTGCAGGCGCGCGGCCAGTGCTTTGAGCGCGTGCGTGTCATCCGCGCCGATCATCCACGTCTGCGAGAGCGCGCGATACGGCTGATGCGCCAGTCGCCGCTCACCCGGCACCGACACGGCTTCGTCGTACCCGTTCAGCGCGTCGCGCCAGCACGCGAGGGACGCCTGACGATCGTGGCGCTCGAGCCATTGCAGGTAGCGCTTGTACGGTACCGGCTCGGCGAGCACCGGCGCGGCGCCGCCCACGAGCGCCGCGTAGATCGTTAGCAGTTCGTTCAGGAGGATGCCCGCGCTCCAGCCATCGAGCAGCAGATGTGGGAAGCTCCACACGGCATCGAACACGTCGGGGCCGATGCGGAAGAGCGCCACGCGCACGAGCGGATCGCGCGCGAGGTCGAAGTGTCGCTGCCGTTCGCGCGCACGGAACGCCGCCAAGGCGGTGCGAGCGGCATCCGCATCGAGCGCGCGCCAGTCTTCCGAAACGAACTCCACGCGACGGTCGCGCAGCACGGCCTGCACCGGCCGCGGCAGATCGTCGTGCCAGAAGTTCACGCGCAGGTTGGGATAGCGCGCGAGCAGCCGGTTCCACGCGGCCTCGAACGCCGCCGGATCCACCGCGCCGCGCAAGCGATAGGCCGACTGTTCGAAGTACGCGCCCGAGGCTTCCGACAACGCGTGGATCAGGAACCCTTCCTGCATCGGCGACAGCGGCAGCAGGTCGTCGATCTCGGCCGGCGTGTGTCCGTGCGCGGCGACGATCGCGTCGAAGGTGCGCAGATCGAGTCCGGGCACCGTCAGGTCTTCGGGGGTGGGTTCCCCCGGTTGCGCCATGCAGTGCGTGACGAGCGCGCGCAAGTGCCCGGCCAACGCCGTCGCCAGCCGTTCGACACGCGCGGCCTGCACGCGTCCGCGCGTGCCTTCGACGCGGATCTCGAGCGCGCCGTCGAACACGGTGGCCACGATGTCGATGTCGTGATCGTGGGCCCAGTCGTGCCGCACCGCATCGCCGGCCGCACGATCCGTCACGCGGAACGCGCCGTCGGTCGTGCCGGCGTCGAAGCCGCCGAGATAGTTGAAGCCGATCGAGGGCCGGCACGCGAGCGCCGCCGCGTCCGCCGGTCTGCCGAGATACCGCAGCACGCCGTACCCGAACCCGCGCGACGGCACGCGTCGCAAGAGCGCTTTGGTGTGCCGGATGCGCGCGCGCAGATCGCCGTCGACGTGATCGAGACGCACCGGATACCGGCTCGTGAACCAGCCCACCGTGCGGCTGACATCGATGTCGAGGGCGTCGTGACGGCCGTGACCTTCCACCGTCACCAGCACCTGTCGCGCATCGCACGCGTCGTCGAGCGCCATGGCGAGGCCCGTCAAGAGCAGGTCGTTGGCCTGCGTGCGATAGGCGCGATGCGCATCACCCAGCAGCGTGGTGGTGGTGTCGCGGTCGAGCCGCGCGATGGCGGTGTGTGGTGCGCCGGCGATCGCCGGGCCGTCCACTGGGAGCGTGGCCGTTGTGGCCGCGACGTCGGTCCAGTAGTCGTATTCGATCCGGGCCGCGTCGGATTCGGTCCATGCGGCGAGTGCGCGGGCCCATCCGAGCACCGACACGGTTTTGGCCGGCAGCTGGACCGCTGCTCCCTGCGTGCGCTGCACGTACGCGGTGTGGAGATCTTCGAGCCACACGCGCCACGACACCCCGTCGATCACCAGATGGTGCATCGCCACGAGCACCTGGTCGTCCGTGGCACCCGGGATCACGACAAGAGCGAGCAGGCGTCCGTGGGCCGGATCGAGCGTGGCCTGCACGGCGCCGGCGGCATCGAGTGACGCCGCGTCGTCGATGGGCACGCGCACGCCGGTCGGGGCGATCGTCTGCGTCCACGCCCCGGATGGTCCCATCGAGAACCGCGCGCGCAATGCGTCGTGATGATCAAGGAGCGCAGCCACGGCGTCGGCCAGCGCGCCACGATCCACGCGGCCGCGCCACTGGAGCACGACCGACTGGTTGAAGTGGTGATAAGGGCCGGCGTGTTCGGTGAAGAACCAGCGCTGAATCGGCAGCAACGGCACGTCGCCGGTGAGCGGTCCCTGATCGGCGGCCGCGGTCTCGCGTGTGGCGTGCCGCGCGAGTTCCGCGATCGTCGGATATGTGAACACGTCGCGCACGCGCAACCGCCAGCCCGCGCGTGCCGCACGCGACACGACCTGCAGCGCCTTCAGGGAGTCTCCGCCGCTGGCGAAATAGTCGTCGGTCACGCCCACGCGAGGCGCGTGCAACACGTCGCGCCAGATACCGGCGAGCAACACTTCCGCGTCGGTGGCTGGTGCGACGTAGGCGCGCGTCGTGTCGAGCGCGGTCGTGTCCGTGGCCAGGAGCGCGGCGCGATCGATCTTGCCGTTCGGTGTGAGCGGCAGCGCGGCCAACCGCGCGAAGCGGGACGGCACGAACGGTTCAGGCAGACGCGCCGCGACGAACGCGCGCACGTCGTCGAGCGTGAGCGACTGCGACTCGGCCACCACGAGGAACGCGCACAGCTCGTGCGTGCCCTGCGCCGCCCGGGCGACCACGGCGGCCTCGCGCACGTGCGGGTGCGTCGTCAGGACGGCCTCGATCTCGCCGAGTTCCACGCGATGTCCGCGCACCTTCACCTGGAAGTCGTTGCGGCCGAGGTACTCGAGCACGTCGTCGTCGCGCCAGCGCGCGAGGTCGCCCGTGCGATACATGCGCGCGCCGGGCGTGGTGCTGAACGGATCCGGCACGAAGCGCTCGGCCGTCAGTGCGGGGCGCTGCAGATAACCGCGCGCCACGCCGGCGCCGCCGATGAAGAGCTCGCCCGTGGCGCCGGTCGGCACCGGCCGGCCCGCCGGATCCAGCACGTACAGGTGCATCCGGTCGATCGGCCGGCCGATCGGCACGGCCGCGGGTCCGGCGCCGCGGTCTTCGTAGATCGCGCAGCCCACGACGGTTTCAGTCGGACCGTACTCGTTCAGGAACCGCGCGCCGGGCGCATGCGCGCGCCACCACGTGAGCGTGGCGTCGAGCAATGCTTCGCCGCCGATGACGAATGCGTCGACGGTGGCGCGCAGGCCGGCGTCGCCGAGCTCGTGACGCAGCAGATCGAGATGCGCCGGCGTGATCTTGACGAGGCTGTACGCGGCTGATTGCATCAGCGCATCGGCCAGCGCCGACACACCCGGGCCTTCCGGCAACAGCTCAACGGTGCCGCCGGCCGCGAGTGGCGCGAGCAGGCTGGTGATGGTCGCGTCGAACGACACGGACGAATGCACGAGCGCGCGCGAGGTCGGGCCGAGCCGATATTCGCGCACGGCCCAGTCGAGGTAATGCGCCAGGCCGGCGTGCGGCACCATCGTGCCCTTGGGTCGGCCGGTGGATCCCGAGGTGTAGATGACGTACGCGAGGTCGTCTTCACCGGGCGCGCCGAGCGCAACGGCCGGCGCCGCGCCGAGTGCCGTCACATCGAGACCGGCACGTGTGCCATCGGTGAGCACGACGCGTGCGCCGCTGTCGGTGCGCAGATAGTCGATGCGCTCGTCGGGATACGCCGGATCGATCGGCACGTACGCGCCGCCGGCTTTCAGTGTCGCGAGAAGGCTGATCAGCAGCCATTCCGACCGCGGCACACAGAGGCCAACGAGCGCGCCGGGCCCGACGCCTGCGGCGCGCAAGTGCTGTGCGACGCGTGTGGTGGCGTCGTCGAGCGCGCGGTACGACCAGGTGCGATCGCCGACGCGCATCGCGATGGCGTCGGGCCTGGCGGCCGTGACCTCCGCGAGTCGCGACACGAGTGTCCAGCGCGGCGCTGGCATTTCCGGGCCGCGCGCGCGGGCGATGAGCGCCCGTCGGGTGTCGACGTCATCGAGCAGGGGTGTCGCGCACGCGGGAGTGGCGGGCGCGCTTGCGGCCGCCTCGAGCGCGCGCGCATAGGCGCGGCCGATGCCGCGCATCTGCGTTTCGGAGAACTGACCGGTGTCGTAGCTGAGGCGGAGCGCGAGGCTGCCGTCGCGCGGATCCACCGAGAAGTTGGCGACGAACGCGTAATCGGTCTGTTCGAACGCCGTCATCGACGTCATCGTCACGCGCGATCCGATCGCGCGGTAGACGTGGAAGTGCACGAAGTTGAACCCGGCGTCGTACAGCGCGCGGTTGCCGGCGCCGGCGAGGGTCTTGATCTCGGCGAGCGGAAAACGCCGATGCGGCAGGAGATCCTGTTCGCCGGCAAAGGCGGCGGCGATGAGGTCCTGCCACGTGCGAGTGTCCGTGCGCAGCCGGAACGGCACGGTGTTCAGGAAGAGCCCGGCGACGGCGTCAGCGCCCGCGTCGTCCGGGCGTCCGTTGGTCGTGAGGCCTGTGACGATCTCCGACTGGCCGGTGAGGAATGCCAGCACGGCGGCGTGTGCCGCGAGGCAGACGGACTTCACCGGCACGCCGAGTTGTTGCGCGCGCGCCTGAACCGCCGCGCCGTCGATGAGCGGAATCTCCATCGACGCCGGCTGCGATGGTCCCGAGGCCAGTCGCGGCAGCACCGTATCGGGCAGCGCCGCGATCTGTGCGGTCCAGTACGCCCGGCTCTCGACGGAGGCGAGCGCGTCACGCTCGAGCGCGATGAAGTCGCGGAAGTGCCCGGCCGGTGCGGCGAGCGGCGTGTGGTCCGGCGACGAGGCCGGCTCGACGATCTGCAGGTAGTGCTCGACCAGCTCCGACATCAGCCGCGCGAAACTCCACCCGTCGAGAATCGCGTGGTGGAAGTCGGCCGTCAGTTGCAGATCACGCGGCCCTCGTGCGTGCACGTGCACGCGCCACAGTGGCGCGTGCGCCGGATCGAACGCCTGGGTCTTCTCGTGCTCGAGCCAGTGGGCGATGAGCGCATCGTGTTGTTCCACCGGCACGGCGCGCAGGTCGTAGACGTCGACCGGCACACGCACGTCGCGCCACACCACCTGCACCGGTTCGTCGTACGGCGCCCAGTGAAATGACGTGCGCAGCACCGGATGGCGCGCCGCAAGCGCGTCGGCGGCCGTGCGCCACGCGGCCTCGTCGAACGGCAGGTCCAGCCGATACGAGAAGAGGTCGTGAAACACCGCCGACTCGGGGTCGAGGGCGCTGTGGAAGAACATGCCGGCCTGCAGCCGGCTCTGCGGATACGCGTCTTCAGCCTCGGCCGGCACACGCGCGCGGTCCGCGTCACCGAGCAGCGCGCCGCGCGTGAGCGATGGCCGGGCCACCGCTGCGGGCGTCGCCGCCTCGGGCGCCGCGGCCAACGCCTCGGCCAGCGCGCGCACCGTACGCCGCTGATACAGATCGCGAATGCCGAATGCCACACCGCGCGCACGGGCGGAGGCGATGACGCGCAACGCGAGAATCGAATCGCCGCCGAGTTCGAAATAGTTGTCGTCGATGCCGACCCGCTCGAGGCCGAGCGCGTCGGCCCACACCTCGCAGAGCGCGGTTTCAGCGTCCGTGCGCGGCGGCGCATACGTGGTGTGCGTCACGCTGTCGGGTTCCGGCAGCGCGGCGACATCGAGCTTGCCGTTGGCCGTCAGCGGACGCGCCGGCACACGCACCACATGCGCCGGCACCATGTAGTCCGGCAACGTGCGTTCGAGGGTCGTGCGCAACGACGACAGGTCGCTCGCTTCATCCGCGACGACGTACGCCACCAATTGCTTGCCGCCGGCGTGCGCGCGCGCGATCACGATCGCGTCGCTGATCGGTCCGGCCGCACGCAACGCCGCCTCGATTTCACCCGTTTCGATGCGGAATCCGCGGATCTTCACCTGCGCATCGCGCCGGCCCAGATACTCGAGATCGCCGGTGTCCGTCCACCGGCCGAGGTCACCGCTGCGATAGAGGCGGGCGCCGGGCGTCGTGGCAAACGGATCCGGCACGAAGCGCTCGGCCGTCAACGCCGGCCGGTCGAGGTAGCCGCGGCACACGCCAGCACCGCCAACGAAGATCTCGCCCGTGACGCCGACCGGCACCGGCTCGAAATTCGCGTCGAGCAGATGCACGCTGAGATCGGGAATGCCGACGCCGATCACGCTGCCCGATCCGGCGGCGGCATCCGCAGCCGTGATCGGGCGGTAGGTGACATGCACCGTGGTCTCGGTGATGCCGTACATGTTCACCAGCCGCGGCTCACGATCGCCGTGCGCCGCGAACCACGGCGCGAGCGACGGAATATCCAGCGCCTCGCCGCCGAAGATCACTTCGCGCAGCGCCAACGTCTGCGGTGTGGCCGCATCCGCGCGCATCAGCTCGCGGAACGCCGACGGTGTTTGATTCAGGACCGTGACGCGCTCACGCGACAGCAGCGCCAAAAACGCGTCGGGTGACCGGCTCACCCAATACGGCACCACGACGAGCCGGCCACCGCACGCCAACGCCCCCCACAACTCCCACACCGAGAAGTCGAAGGCATACGAGTGAAACAGCGTCCATGTGTCGTCCGGGCCAAAGTGGAACCACGCATCAGTCGCCGACAGGAGCCGTGCGATGTTGCCGTGGGTGACGACGCACCCTTTGGGCTGTCCGGTGGAACCCGACGTGTAGATGACGTACGCCGCCTGGTCCAGAGCGATGGTGACGTTCGGATTCGCCCGCGGCGCTCCCTCGAGGGTCGCGTCATCGACGACGAGCGTCGTGCCGTGCCAGTCACGCAGTGCGTCGGGCGTGGCGCCGGGCTCGGTGAGGACCACCGACATGCCGCTGTCGGCAATCAGGTACCGCAGGCGTTCGACCGGATAGGACGGATCGAGCGGCACGTACGCGCCTCCGGCCTTCACCACGCCCAGGATCGCGACGACCAGGTCGATCGAACGCGTGAGGCACACACCCACGCGTGACTCGACGGTGACGCCGGCGGCTCTCAACCGGTGCGCCACCTGATTCGCGCGGGCATTCAGTGCGTCGTAGGTGAGCGAGGCGTCGTCGCAGGTCACCGCCACCGCATGCGGTTGTGCGGCCGCCGCGGATTCGAACCGGCTGACGACGTGGGGACCCGGCGCGACGGCGTCGCGTGCGACGCTGCGGGCGATCGTCGCGGCGCGTGCCGTGCTGGAGAGCATCGGCAGACGGCCCGTGGCCGCGCCCGGCTGATGCGCGATCGCCTGCAGCAACGTCTCGAGCTGCTCCGCAATCTGCGTCACGCGGGCGGCGGTGAAGAGGTCAGTGCTGTACTCGATCGTGAGCGCGAGCGTGGTCGGGCTCTCGACGAAATGGAACGTGAGGTCGAACTTGCTCGAGACGCGCGGCCGCATGAGCGGCGTCACGGTGAGTCCCTCGAAGCCCAGCGCTGCTTCACCGGCTTGATCGACGACGACCACCACGTCGAAGAGGGGCGAGCGCGCGAGATCGCGATCGAGGTGCAACTCGTGCACGAGCTGGTCGAACGGGTAGATCTCGTGTTCGAGCGCACGGCCGGTGGCGTCGCTCACGCGTCGAAGCAGCGCACGGAAGGGCTCGGCGTGATCCACGACCGTGCGCAGCGGCAGCATGTTGACGTAGAACCCGATCTGATCGCCGAGTTCAGGCCGCACGCGGCCGGCCATCGGCGAGCCCACGATCACGTCCGACTGCCCCGACACCCGCGCGAGCAACACCTGCACGCTCGCGAGCAGCGTCATGAAGACGCTGGCGCCTTCGGTGCGCGCCAGTCGATGCAGCGCGGCCGCCAGTTCCGACGAGAAGGTCCACTGGAGGCCGGCGCCCCGGAAGCTCCGCTCGGTCGGCCGCGGTGCACTGGCGGGAACATCCGCGGGTGTCGGCGGATGGGCGAACGCCCGCGTCCAGAAATCGCGGTGAGGTCGTCCCTCGGCCGAGTCGATGACCGTGCGATGCCACTCGGCATAGTCGGCGTACTGCAGCGGCAGGGGCGGGAGCGAGGATGGCCGGCCGTGGCGCGTGTCGCTGTACGCCGCCATCAACTCGCGCATCAGGATCGGCAGTGACCAGCCATCCGCCACGATGTGATGCAGCACCACGGCGAGCCCGTGCCGTTCGTGTCCGAGTGTGGTGAGGTGCGCGCGCACGAGCGGTGCGCGGCCGAGGTCGAAGGGCTGCGTGGCCAGCGCGTCCGCGGTGGCGGTGAACCGCGCGAGCGGATCGGCATCGCTCGACACATCGTCGCGGCCGATCACGAGCACGGCGTCGCGGTCCACGACCTGACGCGGCTCGCCGTCGATGGTCACGATGCGGGTGCGAAGGATGTCGTGACGCGCGAGCAGACGATTGAACGCGTCGCGCAGTGCGTGCGGATCGAGGGGGCCGTCGATGATCCAGGCAGCCGGCATGTTGTACGCCGGCGGTCCCGGCAAGGCCATCTGCTCGAGCAACCACAGACGCCGTTGAGCGAAGGACAACACGGCGGGGCCCGCGTCGATGCGCGCGGCGATCCGCGGTGTCTGTGTCGCTGTGAGTCCTTCTTTGGCAAGCAGACGCGCCAGCAGCGCCTTCTTCTTGTCATCCAACTCTGACACGCACTCGCTCCGGAAACTTTTCGCGAAGTCTTTCGTTCGAAAGGAACGGCAGTCGACCGATATAATACGACCGTTCAACGAAGTTCTCGATCGAGAACAGGAGCCTGTTTGTCCTTCGAATTCCGGGAAGTCGCGTCGTTCAACCCCGCCGATGTCGTGCGTGTCCTTCGTGGTGAGTTGGCCGGTTGCATGTTTCGCAACGCCATTTCGCCGGAGACGTGCCGGCGCATCGCGGACAATTTCCGGAATCATCCGAGACTGCGTCGCCGCGGTGACGCCGTACCCGCCTTTGTCCTGGGCACTTTTCACTATCGGAAGCCGCTCGCGCAGTACCTCGACGAAGCCGAGTCGTTCCGCGAGACGATGCACGATGTGTTCGACGGCAGTACGAATCTGTTCGCGAACGTTTTTGGCGCAGTCAAGACGGCGCTCGCGGCCGATGACGTGCAGTTGCGCGTCGCCGAGCACGAAGGCCGTCGGGCAAGCGAGTTCGTGATGCGGTCATGGTCGGGCGCGGGTCAGTTCTCCCTCGAGCCCCACGAAGACGGTTCGCAGCTCACTGACCGGCTCCAGCACGGCTTTGAAATCCAGCGCATCGCCGGACCGGCCACTGCCTTCAACATGTGCCTCGAGAATCCGGGCGCCGGTGAACTGCACTACTGGGATCTGATTCCCGCCGAAGCCACACGCGTCCGCCTCGGCCTCCAGGAGACCGGCTACCCCTATCCACTGGACATCCTGGACGGCGTGCCGAAGGTCGTCGTGCCGGTTCATGCCGGCGATATCTACTTCTTCAACGGCAAGCGCATTCACGCCGTGGCCGCGCAGGACGGCATCACGGGGTACCGGTCGACCATTTCCGGTTTGATGGGGTTCGTGGATCCGTCGACCGTCGTCTATTGGTCGTAACCCTCGTCTAGGTCGCGTCTTCGAGCCGCGCCGACACGTCGTCGGCCGACAGCTGACGCACCTCTTCGTACAGTTCCGCGACGCGGGTGAGACGTGCCGGATTTCCGGCAATGTCCTGCAACGCGGTCGCAAACGCCGTGACCGTTGGGGCATCGAAGAGCCGTCGCAGCGGCACTTCCACATCGAAGACCTCGAATATGCGCCACATGATCTGCGTGGCCAGCAACGAGTGGCCACCGAGGTCGAAGAAATTGTCGGTGGCGTCCACGTGCGGTACACCGAGGACGTCTTGCCAGATGCCGGCGATGGCTCGCTCGAGCGGTGTGGCCGGTGGTGCGGAGGCCCCCGCGCGATCGCGGCTCGGCGTGATTGCGCGCAGCGCCTTGCGATCGATCTTGTTGTGCGGCGTGAGCGGCAACGTGTCGATGAATACGAAGGCTGACGGCACCATGTACTCTGGGAGTTTCGCGCGCAAGGCGGCGACGCAGTCGGCGTCGGTCAGCGCGTGGCCCGGCTTCGGCTGGACGTACGCAATCAGGCGTTTGTCGCCGGCGCGCACTTCGTCGACGATCACCGCCGCTTCACTCACGCCCGCGATCGCCGCAAGCACGTTCTCGATTTCGCCGAGCTCGATGCGGAACCCGCGCACCTTGACCTGATGGTCCTTGCGGCCGAGGAACTCGAGCGTGCCGTCGGCCAGGTAGCGCGCGAGGTCACCCGTGCGATACATCCGATCGCCGGGCGCGCCGTAGGGATTCGGAATGAAGGTCGCGGCCGTGAGGCTCGGCAGATTGAGGTACCCCCGCGCGTTGCCGTCGCCCGCGATGTAGAGATCGCCCGGCACGCCGGTCGGCGTCGGTTCGAAGTAGCGATCGAGCACGTACAACGTGGTGTTCGAGATCGGCCGTCCAATCGTGACCGTGTACCCCACGTCTTCCGGCCGCGCCATGATGCCGCACGACGCGAAGGTCGTGGTTTCCGTGGGGCCGTAGCCGTTGATGAGCGTCACTCCCGGATTGGCCGCAAGCAGCCGCCGCGCGTGCGGCACAGAAATGATGTCGCCGCCGACGAGCAGATGCTTCACATGGGCAAACGCCTCCACTCGCTCATCCACCATCAAATTGAAGAGGGCGGACGTGAGGTACAGCGAGGTGATCCCGTGACGCTCGATCGACGCGCCAAGCTCGCGCAGCGACGGCACCTCGGGTGGCAGGACGACGAGCGTGGCGCCGTTGCAGAGCGCGCCCCACAGCTCGAGCGTGGACGCATCGAACGAGACCGGCGCCACTTCCAGGAACACGAGCGACGGCTCGAACACCATGTAGTTGGTGTCGCGCACGAGCCGGACGACCCCGCGATGGGGAATACAGATGCCTTTGGGCACGCCCGTCGAGCCCGAGGTGTATGTCGTGTACACCAGGTTGTCAGGATGCGTCGCGTGGGCGAGATCGTGGGTCTCGAACGCCGACAGCGCCGGATCGGCCGCCGACAGGATCTCGATGCCATGCGGCGCGAGGACGCCGTGCGTTCGCGCCGGCGCCAACATCACTTTCGGATGCACTTGATCGAACACGAATCCGAGCCGCTCGGGTGGATCGGCTGGATCGAAGGGCACGTAGTAGCCGCCCGCCTTCAGGGTGGCGACCAGTTCCACCACCATGTCGGCCGAGCGCAGTGCGGCCACGGCCACGGCGACGTCAGGTCCGACGCCGCGTGCGCGCAGGGCGCGCGCAAGCTGATTCGCGCGGGCATTCAGCGTTGCGTAGGTCAGCACGCCGTCGTCGGCCCGAACGGCAATCGCGTCCGGCCGCGCGGCCGCCATGGCTTCGAACAACTCATGTACGGTGGACGTGCGCGGATACGCCGTCGTTGAGTCGTTCCACTCCACGAGCAGGCGCTGGCGCTCCGCCGGCGTGAGCAGGGGCAGTGCCGAGAGCCGCGTGTCCGGATGGGCCGCGGCGTGGTGCAGCAGGACACTGAAGTGTTCGATCAGCCGCTGGATCGTGTCGCGATTGAAGAGGTCCGTGCTGTATTCGAACGCGCCGATGAGGCCGTCGCTCGTGTCTTCGAGCGTGAGCGTGAGGTCGAAGCGCGAGGCCGGGCTGGGCGCGTCGAGCAGGGTCACCTGCGTCGTGCCCAGCCGCAACGTATCGCGGTGCGCCTGCAGCAAGGAGAAGCACACCTGCACGAGCGGGTTGTGACTGGCCAGGCGTTCGGGTTGCGCTGCATCCACGACGCGGTCGAACGGCACGTGCTGCTGCGCGAAGGCGGCGCGGGAGGTATCGCGGACGCGGCGCACGAGCTCGGTGAACGTCGGGTCGCCGCCGAGGTCCGTGCGCAGCGCGAGCATGTTCGTGAAAAAACCGATCAACGGCTCGAATGCGGTGTGCGGCCGGTTGGCGACGGTCGTGCCGACCGCCAGGTCCGTCTGACCGCTGTAACGCGACAGCAGGGCGGCAAAGCCCGCCATCAGCACCATATATAAGGTGGCGCCATCCTGACGGCCGGTCTGCTCGAGTGCCTCGGCGAGCGCGCGACGCAACCGGAACCGCTCCGACGTGCCGGCGTAGGTCGGCCGGGGCGGGCGCGGGTGGTCGGTCGGCAGGTTGAGCGTCGGGACGCCCGTGAGCTGCTGTTTCCAGAACGCGATCGCGGCGTCGTAGGCCGGTCCCGTCAATTCCTCGCGCTGCCACTCGACGTAGTCGCTGTACTGCACCGGCAGGTCCGGCAACGGGCTGGGCGCACCGGTGAGAAACGCTTCGTACAACGCCGCGATCTCCTGAATCAGCACTCCTGACGACCAGCCGTCCGAGATCAGGTGGTGCAGGATCAGGGCAAAGGCGTGATCGTCCTCGGCGATGCGGCCGATGACCCCGCGCGCCAGCGGCGCCACACGCAGGTCAAACGGCTCGCGACTCTCGGCATCGAGCCATCGGTCGATCGACGCGTCATCGCCGTCGAGGGCGACGTGCCGGAGCGGGAGCGTGACCGATGGATGGATGCGTTGTCGCGGCTCCCGTTGCACGGACACGAACGCGGTGCGCAACGTGTCGTGGCGCCGCACGACTTCATTCAACGCGCGCTCGAACACCGTCAGATCGAGCGCGCCGCGAATGCGGACCGCCGCGATGATGTGATAGGCCGTGCTGCTCTCGGGCGCGAGTTCGGTGACGAACCACAACCGGTGCTGCGCCGAAGACACCGGCTGGTCGCCCTCACGGACGCGTCGGACCGGCTCGTGTGTGGCCGTGGCCGACTGCTGACCACGCAGCACATCGATCAGGGCATCCCGATGCTGACGCAACGACTCACGCAACGCCGGCGTCAGCGCTGCCGCGTCGCTGCGCGCGCGCAATCGTCCGTCTTCGAGGGAAAGGACGACGCCGCGTTCTCGGCACTCGTCAAGCAGGTTCAGGAGATCCGCATGCATGTGACGTCTTTGTGAGCTGCGGGCGCCTGACCTTACAATAGCTACCCACGGTTGACTGATGCCTTTGCCCTATCGCGCTGACACCATTATCGACATTCTACGACGGCGGGCGGCAGCGCAACCGGACACGACGGCCTATGTGTTTCTCGCCGACGGAGAATTGTCTGGCGAGCGCACGATCACCTACGCCCAGCTCGACAGTCAGGCTCGTGCCATCGCGCAGCGATTGCTGACGACGAGGCGACCGGGCGATCGGGTGCTCCTCCTCTATCCGCCTGGCGTGGAGTTCATCGCGGCGTTCTTCGGCGCGCTCTATGCCGGCATCGTGGCCGTGCCGGCGTATCCGCCTCGCAACAACGCACAGGTACCTCGGCTGGAAGCCATCATGAATGACGCCTCCGTGGTGGAGGCGTTGACGACCGCCAAGACCTTGGCGTCCGTCCGGTCATTTGTGTCGCGACACCCGACGTTCGCGACGCTCAGATGGATCGAAACCGACGATCTCGATCCTGCGTCCCATCTGGACGGCTACGCCCTCGATGCCGAGGCGCTCGCGCTGCTGCAGTACACGTCCGGATCGACCGGAACGCCGAAAGGCGTCATGGTCACGCACGGCAATATCGTCTACAACTCGCGCTACATCCAACAGAGTTTCTCACTCGGACCCCACAGCGTGTCGGTGTCGTGGCTGCCGAGCTTCCACGACATGGGGCTGATCGATGGGGTGATTCAACCCCTGTTCACGGGATTTCCCGGCGTGATCCTGCCGCCCGTTTCCTTTGTCCAAAAGCCCGTACGGTGGCTCGCCGCGGTGTCGAAGTATCGCGGCACGCACGGCGGGGGACCGAATTTCGGCTACGAACTCTGCACGCAGAAAGTCACCGAGGAACAGTCGGTGGATCTCGATCTGTCGTCGTGGACGAGTGCGTACAACGGCGCCGAGCCCGTCCGCGCGGACACCCTGCGACGCTTTGCCTCGCGGTTCGCTCGACAGGGTATGCGCTTGCGCACGCTGTATCCCTGCTACGGCTTGGCAGAGACCACCTTGATGGTGTCGGGTGGGCACATCAGCGAAGACCCGGTGTTCAGCACTGTCGATCGCGCGGCACTTGAGCGTGCTCGCGTGCGCGTGGTTGATCAGCCGCTCGGCCCGACGACGCTCGAGCTGGTGAGTTCGGGGCGGATGGTCCTCGACACGACGGTGAACATCGTCGATCCCGAGACGCGCGAGATCTGCGCGCCGGATGAAGTCGGCGAAGTGTGGGTGCAGGGCCCGACCGTGTGTGCCGGGTACTGGCAGCGGCCCGACGAGACGCGTGAGACGTTCCAGGCATTCACGGCCGATGGTCAGGGACCGTTCCTGCGGACGGGCGACCTCGCATTTCTTCACGGTCCGGAACTGTTCATTACGGGCCGCGCCAAAGACCTCATCATCGTTCGCGGCCGCAACATCTATCCGCAAGACATCGAGGCGGCGGCGGAATCCGCGCACGCCGCGCTGCGCCCGGGCTCGGGCACGGCGTTTGCGGTGGACCGTGGACACGGCGAAGTGCTCGTCCTCGTGCAGGAGCTGCAGCGCCAGGCGCTGAAATCGCCGCCCGTCGAGGAGATCGCCCGCGCCATCGTGCGCACGGTGGCCGATCAGCTCGAGGTGGAGCTCGCCGAGATCGTGCTGATCAAGACGGGCGCGATTCCCAAGACATCGAGCGGCAAGCTGCAGCGCCGGAAGGCGCGCGAACTCCTGCTCGCCAACGAGCTCGACGAAGTGGGCCGCTGGACGGCCACGCCGGTGGCCGTCGCGCCCGCACCGACGACGCCGGTTGACACCGCGACGCCGGCGGTTGCCGCCCGTGAGCCGCTCGCGCCCGCGGCGGCCGCATTGGCCGAGTGGATTGCCGCGCGCGTGGCCGTGCGCATCAAGCGCGCGCCGGCGCAGATCGACCACGCCGCCGCGTTCACCGCGTTTGGTCTCGATTCACTCGCGCTCGTCGAGCTGTCCGGCGAGTTGGCCGAGCATCTCGGCCGCGATGTGTCGCCGACGCTGCTCTACGACTACCCGTCGATCGAACGTGTGAGCCGGCATCTCACCGGCCTCACGCACGCCACCGCCGCGACGAGCGCCACGCTGGCCGAGCCCATTGCCATCGTGGGCGTGAGTTGCCGGTTGCCGGGCGCCGAGACGCCCGACGCATTCTGGCAACTGCTGCGCGATGGCGTCGATGCGATTGGCCCCGTGCCGGCGGGCCGTTGGCCGGACGGCGGCGGCGCGCCGCGGTTGGCCGGTTGCCTGACGACGATCGATCGTTTCGATCCGGAATTCTTCGGCATCTCGCCGCGTGAAGCGGCGGCCATTGATCCGCAGCACCGGCTCCTTCTCGAACTGACGTGGGAAGCGCTGGAGTCTGGCGGCCTCGCCCCGGATCGTCTGGCGGGGACGGCCACCGGCGTGTTCGTCGGGATCAGCACGCAGGACTATCTCGCGCGCCAGTTTCAGGCCGGTGTGTCATCGCACACCGGCAGCGGCAATGCGCTCAGCGCGGCGGCGGGTCGTGTGTCGTACGTATTCGGGTTCCAAGGCCCGAGTCTGGCCATCGACACGGCGTGTTCCTCGTCGCTCGTGGCCGTGCATCTGGCGTGTCAGAGCCTGCGGCGCGGAGAATCGACCACGGCCATCGTCGGCGGCGTGAATCTGTTGATTGCGCCGGAAACCAGTGAGGCGTTTGCGAAGGCCGGCATGATGGCGCCCGATGGGCGCTGCAAAGCGTTCGACGGCCGCGCCGATGGCTATGTGCGCTCCGAGGGCGCGGTGGTCATGGTGCTCAAGCCGCTGTCGCGCGCCGAAGCCGACGGCGACCGGATCCTTGGCGTGGTGCGCGGCTCGGCGGTGAATCAGGACGGCCGCAGCAACGGCCTCACGGCGCCGAATGGGCCGTCACAGGAACGCGTCATTCGTGCCGCGCTCGACGATGCGAATGTGCGCGCCGGTGAAATCTCGTTCGTGGAAGCGCACGGCACGGGCACCTCGCTCGGCGATCCGATCGAAGTGCGCGCGCTCGGCACCGTGTTCGCCGAGCGTCGCGCGCCGTTGGCGATTGGCTCGGTGAAGACGAACGTCGGCCACCTCGAAGCGGCGGCCGGCCTCACGGGCCTGCTCAAAGCCGTGCTGGCCCTGACGCACGAAGAAATTCCGCCGACGCTGCACCTCACTTCGCCAAATCCGCACATTCCCTGGAGCACGCTGCCGATCACGGTGCCGGTGTCGCGCACGCCGTGGACGCGCGCGGCCGGACAGCCGCGCCGGGCCGGCGTCAGCTCGTTCGGTTTCACGGGCACGAATGCGCACGTGATCGTCGAAGAGGCGCCGGTGTCTTCCGCGACGACGATCGCGCGACGGCCCGGCCATGTGCTGCCGCTCTCGGCCAAGCATCCGCAGGCCCTGCGCGACTTGGCGGACGCGTACGCACGCCGACTCGACGCGATCGCCTCGGCGCCCGACGCCGATGCGGCGCTCGTCAGCGTCACGGCCACTGCGGCGAACGGTCGCGCGCACCTCGATCATCGCCTCGCCGTCGCGGGTGACGATGCCGCCGCGCTGGCCGCGGCGTTGCGGGCGCGTGCCGCGCAACCGCCGGCGGTGCACGCCGGCGCGGCGCCGCCCGTGGCGTGGCTCTTCACGGGCCAGGGTTCGCAGCGTCCCGGCATGGGCGCGCGTCTCTACGACACCGAGCCCGTGTTCCGTCAGGTCATCGACCGGTGCGATGCGCTGTTTCAGGATGTGCAGCCGGCCGGGTCGGCCGCGCGCGCGGTGTCACTGCGGCAGCTATTGCAGGGCGATGGCGATGCCGCACAGCTCGACCAGACGGCATACACGCAACCGGCGTTGTTCGCCGTGGAGTGCGCGCTCGCGGCGTTGTGGCGGCACTGGGGCGTGATGCCCGCGGCGGTGATCGGTCATAGCGTCGGTGAGTTCGTCGCGGCCGTGGTGGCCGGCGTGTTCTCGCTCGATGACGGCATGAGTCTGGTGACCGCGCGTGGCCGGCTCATGCAGGCGCTGCCGCCCGGCGGCGCGATGTTGAGCGTGTTTGCCGATGAAGCCGTCGTGGAAGCGTTGCGTGCGGGCGAGCCCGACGTTGCGGTTGCTGCGGTGAATGCGCTGGATGAGGTGGTGCTGTCTGGACCGGAGGCCGCGATGGCTCGCGTGGCGGCACGGTGCGCGGCGCAACACATCGGCACGCGCGCGCTCACGGTGTCGCACGCATTCCACTCCGCATTGATGGCGCCGGCCGCCGAAGCGTTCGGCGCGACGCTGCGCGAGGTGACGTTTGCGACGCCGCGCGTGCCCGTGATTTCGAATGTGACCGGCCGCGTGGCCGGGCCGGAGATCGCGACGCCCGAGTATTGGCAGCAGCACGTGCTCGCGCCCGTGCGCTTCCGCGACGGCCTCTCTGCCATCGCGGCCCTCGGCATCACGCATCATCTCGAACTCGGCCCGCATCCCGTGCTGTCGTCGCTCGGCGCGCGCGAGCGCGCCGGCGCCCACTGGTGGCCGTCGCTGCGTCGCGGCGTGGACGATGCGCGGCAGATGCGCAACACGTTGGCGCATCTGTATGAAGCCGGCGTTGCCATCGACTGGACGCACGCGACCGACGCGGCCGCTCCGCGCGCGGTGTTGCCAACCTATCCGTTCCAACGGGAGCGGCATTGGATCGATGTGCCAGCCGCCACGCTGCGCGGCGGCACGCGGCATCCCGTGCTGGGCGCGGCATTGCCCGACGTGGCCTCGTTGCCGCACACGTCGATCTGGCAGCTCGACGACGTCACGACGCATCCGGTGTGGACCGGCTATGCGATCGGCCGGCACGCGCTCTTGCCCGCCTCGGCCTATCTCGACATCGTCACGGCCGCCGCGCGCGAGTCGCTCGGCGTGCCGCACGTTTCAATCGATCGCGTGGCGATCGTTGACGCCGAGCGCGTGATCGCGGACGCGTCGTTGCGTGTGCAGGTCACGAGCCGTCGCTTGGGTTCGGACACGGTCGATCTGGCGCTGCACATGCGCCACGGCGACACGGGGCCGTGGACGAGTGTCGCCACCGCGCGGGCGTCGCGCGTGGCGCTCACGCCGGCGGCGCCTGCGCCGGCGATGCCGGATCTCGGCGTGATGTTCTTCAATGGCGCGGACACGGGCGAACACGACACGTACCGGCTCGTGCTCGAGACCGCGCGATTCGCCGACCGCCACGGCTTCAGCAGCGTGTGGGTGCCGGAGCGCCACTACACGGCGTTTGGCGGCCTGTATCCGAATCCGGCGGTGCTGATGGCCGCACTGGCGCGCGAAACGCGTCGGCTGCGCCTCATGGCGGGCAGCATCGTGCTGCCGCTCCATCATCCGTTGCGGGCGATGGAAGATTGGGCGCTCGTCGACAACCTGTCGAATGGCCGCGCCGGTATCTCGGTGGCGCCGGGGTGGAATCCCGACGACTTCGCCATGTCGCCGGACCGTTACGCCGAACGGCGCGAGCAGATGTTTGCGAGCATTCCGCTGTTGCAGCGGTTGTGGCGCGGCGAGCTGACGGACGCGACGAGCGGCACCGGCCGCCCGATTCGCGTGCGCACGTATCCCTCCCCGGTGCAGCCCGAGCTGCCGTTGTGGGTGACGGCGGCGGGCAATCCGACGAGTTTCGCGCGCGCGGGCGAGATCGGCGCGCATTTGCTCACGCACCTGCTGGATCAGGATGCGGTGGAGCTTGCCGACAAGATCGCCGTGTATCGCGCGGCTCGCGCCCGCGCGGGTCACGATCCCGCGTCCGGGCGCGTCACCGTGATGGTGCACACGTTCCTCGGCGACGATGTGGAGACGGTGCGGGAACAGGTGCGCGCGCCGTACTGCCAGTACATCCGCGAGAACATCGGTTTGCTGAAGGGGCTGGCGTACAGCCGCGGCACGGACTTCGACGTGACCACGATGGCGCCGCAGGATCTCGACGAGTTCGTCAACTTCCTGTACGACCGCTTCTTCTCGACGCGTGCGCTGCTCGGCACGCCGGAATCCACGCTGCCGCTCGTGCGCCAGTTGAGCGAGGCCGGTGTGAACGAGATCGCGTGCCTCGTCGACTTCGGCCCGCCGACCAGTTTGGTGGTGCGCCATCTGCCACACCTTGCGCGGCTGCGCGAGCACATCGCGTCACCCGCGGCTCGCGTCGTCGTGGGCCGCGCGCCACTGGCGGAGGTGTCTGCCGTGCAGGCGCGATGCACCGACACGTTCGCGGCGGCGCAGTTCTACCGACGGCTGCAGTCGCGCGGCATCCGGTTGGCCGAACCACTGCAAGGCGCCGTGCGGTTCTGGCGACGCGACGATGAAGCGCTGGCGGAACTGACGCCGATGACCGCGGGCGATGCGCGCACGGTGGAAGTGGCGCTGCAGGCGTTCGTTGCGGCGATTCCCTCCGCCGCATTCAGCTCGGCCAGTGAAGGTGTCTTCGTCACGACGGCGGTCGATGGCTATGAGGTGATGGCGCCGGGCCGCGACGTGGTGTGGAGTCATGCGACGCTGAGCCCGCACCCGAAGCGCGATGGTTTCGTTGGACGCGTGGCGATGTTCGATGCCACGGGCGCCTGCGTGGCCGTGATCGACCGCGTCACCGTCGAGCGCGTGATCCCGGAAGGCCTGGTCGCGGCGTCGAAGGATATCGGTGTCTACGACGTGCAGTGGCTGGCGCTGCCGTCGTCCACGTCAGGACGGGGTCCGATCGGTCGCTGGCTGGTGTGCGCCGATGCGCACGGCGTGGCGGATCGCGTCGCGACGCGTCTCACCGCGGCCGGCCATCACGTGGTTCGCGCCACCGCCGATCAGGTGGCGGTCGAGGATCCGTCCGCCGTGGCGGCTTGGCTGGCCGAGTGCGGTCCGATCACCGGCGTGTTGCACGCATGGGCGATCGATGTGCCAGACACGTCGATATTGACGGATGACACGCTCGCGGCCGCGCAACCACAGGGCGTGGGTGCGCTGTTGCACATCACGCGGGCGCTCGCGGCATCGCACAGCACCGCGCGTGTGTGGGTGCTCACGACGAACGCGCAACCGGCTGGTGTGTTGCCGGCGCCAGTGTCGGTGGCACAGTCCACCGTGTGGGGCTTCGGTCGCGCATTGGCCGTTGAGCATCCCGAGTTGTGGGGCGGTGCGCTGGATCTGCCCGCCGTGCCTGACGACGCATCGCTCGATGGCGCCGCCGGTGCGCTGCTCTCGCCGGATGGCGAAGATCAAATGGCCTGGCGTGAAGGACAGCGGTATGTGCCGCGTCTGATGCCGTCGGTCATGCCAGGCGTGTCGACGGGCATCGTGTTCGATCCGTCTGCCGCGTATCTCATCACGGGCGGCATTGGTGGGCTCGGACGTCACGTGGCGCGCTGGATGCTCGATGAAGGCGTGACCGATCTCGTGCTGACGGGTCTGCGCGCGCGGGGGGACGATGCGTTGCCTGCCGATCTGGTGCGGCCGGGGACGCGGGTCGATGTCATTGCCGCCGATGCGAGCGATCGTGGCGCGATGGCGGCGTTGCTCGCGGGAATCGCCGCGCGTGGCAAGACACTGAAGGGCGTGGTCCACTTGGCGGGTCTGCCCGAGGAACGGCCAATCGTCGAGAGCGATTGGGCGCATGGTCGGCGGGTGATGTCGCCGAAAGTCGCCGGTGGATGGGTCGTGCACGACCTGACGCGCACGATGCCACTCGATTTCTTCGTGACGTTCTCGTCGATTTCGGCGGTGTGGGGATCGCGTGGGCAGCCGTTCTACGGCGCCGCGAATCACTTCCTCGATGCGCTGACTGCGTATCGCCGCGCAAGCGGGTTGCCGGCCGTGACGGTGAGCTGGGGCCCGTGGGCGGACGGCGGCATGGTGAGTGCCGATGGCCTGACGCTGCTCGAGAAGATGGGCTTGCACGCGATGCCGCCGGCGCATGCGATGGAACGGCTCACGCGGTTGATGGCGGCACAGGCCAGCCCGCGCGTGGTCGTGGACGTGCACTGGCCGGTGTTCAAGGAGTTGTTCGAGGCACGCGGCGCACGGCCGATCCTCGAGCGCGTGGGCGCCGGCACGTCGGGAGCGGCGGTAGTCGACACGCCGCTCGCGCGCGAGCTCCGTGCGCTCGATCCGGCGGCCCGTCGTGCCCGCATTGGCGCCGTGGTGTATCAGCACGTGGCCGATGTGCTCGGGTGGAGCACGGGTCGCACGCCCGATACGCGCCGAGGGTTCTTCGATCTCGGCATGGACTCGCTGATGGCGCTCGATCTCAAGAATCGCCTGCAGGATGGATTCGGCCTCACGTTGCGCGCCACGGTCGTCTTCAACTATTCGACGATCGATGCGCTGGCGGATTTTCTGGCGACGCAGTTCGGCGGCGGTGATGGGTCCGCCGCGAGCGGTGCGCCTCATGGGACAGACGCGACGAGCGCGCCGGACGGCGTCACCTCGATCGACGCGATGTCCGACGAACAGACCTTGCGCCTGCTCGAGCAGCAGCTGGCCTCGATCGACGGAGTAGATGGTGAGTAACGACCCGATCGACTATCCGGCCAAACTGCGCGCCGCGGTCGCCGCGCTGCAGAAGCAACAGGAAAAGATTGCGGCGCTCGAGGCGCGACAGCACGAACCGATTGCCATCATCGGCATGGGCTGCCGCTTCCCTGGCGGCGCGGACGATCCCGATGCGTTCTGGCATCGCCTGCTCGACGGTGTCGACGCGATTCGCGAAGTGCCCGCGGCGCGCTGGCCGGTTGACGCGTTCTATGACGAGAACGCCGACGCGCCGGGCACGATGTCCACCCGCTGGGGTGGATTCCTCGATGACGTCGATCGATTCGACGCGCGGTTCTTCCGGATTTCACCGCGCGAAGCCGTGTCGATGGATCCGCAACAGCGCGTGCTGCTCGAAGTCAGCTGGCACGCGCTCGAACACGCGGGCCTTGATCCGGCGCGGCTGAACGGCAGCGACACGAGTGTGTTCGTGGGCCTGACCGCGCTCGACTACGCGAAGGTGTTGTATCGCGACGACGTGTCACGCATTGACACGTACGGCGCCACCGGCAACGTCGCGAACGTGGCGTCGGGCCGTCTGTCGTATTTCTATGGATTCCGCGGCGCCAGCGTCACCGTCGACACTGCCTGCTCGTCGTCGCTCGTCGCGATTCATCTCGCGTGTCAGAGCTTGCGCACGGGTGACGCGTCGATGGCGTTGGCCGGCGGCGTGAATCTCATGCTGGCGCCCGACAACTCGGTGGCGGTGTCGCGCGCGCACATGCTGGCACCGGACGGACGATGCAAGACCTTCGACCGCGCGGCGAACGGGTACGCGCGCAGCGAAGGCTGTGGCGTGCTCGTGCTCAAACGGTTGTCGGCGGCGCAGGCCGATGGCGATCGTGTGATCGCGGTGATTCGCGGAACGGCCGTGCGGCAGGACGGTGCGCGGAGTGGGTTGACCGTGCCGAACGGACCCGCACAGGAACGCGTGATCCGCGCGGGCCTCGAGGCGGCGCGCGTGCAGGCCGGTGAGGTCGGTTACATCGAAGCGCACGGCACGGGCACGTCGCTCGGCGATCCGATCGAAGCCGAAGCCATCGCGCATGTGTTCCAACCGGGGCGGCCGAAGTCGAAGCCGCTCGTGATCGGCGCGTTGAAGACCAACGTCGGCCACATGGAGTCGGCGGCCGGTGTGGGTGGCGTGATCAAGGCCGCGCTGTCGGTGGCGCACGGACAGATTCCGCGCCACCTGCATCTCACGCACGTCCATCCCGACATTGCGTTCGACGAAATCCCCGCGATCGTGCCGGCCAAGACCATGGCGTGGCCCGCCGGGTACGACCGACGGATCGCCGGTGTGAGTTCATTTGGATCGAGCGGCACGATTGCGCATGTCGTGGTGGAAGCGCCGCCTGCGGAAGCGCCGGCGTCGCCGGCCGCAGCGGTGCGGCCGGCGGTGCTGCCGCTGAGCGCGATGTCGCGCGGATCCCTGACGGCGCTCTGCGACCGCTACGACGCGTGGCTCGGCGCGGCAGACGCACGCGTGGATGACATCGCGGCCACGGCCGCACTCGGCCGTGCGCATCTGTGGCAGCGCGTGGCGGTCGTCGGGCGGTCGACGACGGAGTGGCGTGCGGCATTGGCGGCGCGCCGGCTGGCGCCCGCCGCCGAGCGTCGCGGTGCGATCGTGTTCGTGGCCGCCGACGATGATCAGTTGGACGATGCGGCGGCAGCGGTGTTGGCGGAGGCACTGCCCGGGTATCGCGCGGCGATCGAGGCGTGCGAAGCGGCCCGCGCTGAGCGTGCGCTCGTCACCGCACCGGCGCTCGCCCGCTTCGCACGGCAGTTTGCGCTCGCCAGTGCCTGGCGTGCGTGCGGCATCGTGCCGGCGGCCGTCGTCGGTCACGGCCTCGGCGCGTTGGTAGCCGACGCGATCGCCGGGGTGTTGACACTACCGGCGGCGATGGCGGCTGCGGCGACCTCGTCCGACAGCGCGGTGTCGCGCGCGTCGGGCACGATCGCGCGCACGCTCGACGGCGTGCAGGGCGCGTGCACGGCGCTCGCGCTCGGTGCGGCTTCTGATGCGTTGAACGCGCTCGCGGCCGAGGGTGCCGCATGGTTGTCGCTCGGTGATCGCACGGGCGACGTGGCGACGGCGGCACTGGCCGTAGTGGCCGCGTTGTACGAGCGCGGCGCCGACATCGACTGGTCCGCGCTCTGCCGTCAGGGTGCGGCGTCTCTGCCGCGGCGTGTGGCACTGCCGCTGTATCCGTTCGAGCGCGAGCGGTTCTGGCCGGAACAGCCGGCCGCGGCGCGTGCCCCGAAGTCCGTGGCCGCTGCCATCGCACGCACCGCCGCGCCGGTGGCGGCGATGCCGACGCCGCCCGATGACGGGAGGATGCGGTTCGGCATCTTCTTCTTCAACGGATCAGAAACCGAACCGCGGTCGGAGAACTACCGGTTGCTGTTCGACGCGACGAAGTTTGCCGACACGCACGGTTTCTCGAGCGTGTGGCTGCCCGAGCGGCATTTCACCAAGTTCGGCAGTCTGTATCCGAATCCCGCCACGGTCCACGCGGCGTTGGCGCGCGAGACGACGCAGATCCGGCTCATGGCCGGGAGCGTGGTCATGCCGCTGCATCATCCGTTGCGTCTCGCGGAAGAGTGGTCGGTGGTCGACAACTTGTCGAATGGTCGCGCGGGCATGTCGTTCGCGGCCGGATGGAATCCCGACGACTTCTCGTTGAACCCCGCGAATTATGCCGATCGGAGCGAGGCGTTGTTCCGCGGCATTGAAGATGTGCGGCGCTTGTGGCGCGGCGAGGCGATCACTGTCACGTCGGGCACGGGCGCGCCGACGTCGGTGCGCGCGTATCCCACGCCGGTGCAGCGCGAGTTGCCGTTGTGGGTGACGGCCGCCGGCAGTCCGCGTACGTTCGAACGCGCGGGGGCGATCGGCGCGAACCTGCTCACGCACCTGCTCGATCACGACGTCGATGAACTGGCGGAGAAGATTCGTCTGTACCGCCAGGCGCGCGCGGACCACGGTCACGATCCGGCGGCTGGCCAGGTGACGGTGATGCTGCACACGTTCATCGGCCGCGACATCGAGAGCGTGCATGCGGCGGTGCGTGCGCCGTACTGCCGGTACCTCAAGGAGAACGTCCACCTGTTGAAGGGGCTGGCCGTGCATCGCGGCAGCCAGATGGATCTCTCGACGTTGTCGGAGGCGGATCTCGACGGCTTCGTGGGCTTCCTCTACGAGCGCTTCTTCTCGACGCGCGCGCTGCTCGGCACGGTGGACTCGTGTGCGCCGCTCGTCGCGCGGCTGCGCGCGGCCGGTGTGAACGAGATCGGGTGCCTGCTCGATTTCGGTCCGGACACCGATGCGGTGCTCGCGAGTTTGCCGGCGCTTGCTGAGCTCGTGGCGCACGCGTCGCAGCTTGAGGTCGCGTCGTCATCAACCGCGATGTCCGCGAACGCGGCTGGTGCGCCGGATCTATTGAGTCACGCCTACGGGATGCAGTGGACGCCCGTCGCGACGCCCGAGCCGGCGGCCGCGCGTCGTGGCCGCCGTGTGGCGGTGGTGGCCGACCGCGGCGGCGTGGGCGCCGCCCTGGTGGACGCCCTGCGCCGGGCGCAGTTGTCGCCGGTGCTCGTGGCCGCAGATCAGGCGCTGCCCGATGTGGACGAGTGCGTGTATGCGCCGCTGCTCGATCGCGGTCCTGTTGAGGATGTGACAGCGAGCCTTGCGGATGTCGTGGCGTGGTATCAGCGCGCGGTGACGGCGCGGCCATCGATGAAGGTGTGGTGGCTGACGCGCGGTGGGCAGGTCGCGGTGGAGCGTGATGTGCCGGCCCCGCTCCATGCGGCGGCGTGGGCGATGCTGAAAGTGTTGCCGATCGAGCGGGCGCAGAGCTGGGGCGGGCTCATCGACCTCGAGACTGGTGCCACGGCGTCCGACGTCGCGCGGGTGATCGCGGCCCTGCTGGCCGGTGAGCCGGGCGCGGATCAGATCGCCGTACGTGGCGATGCGTGTATGGCGGCGCGGCTGATGCCGATCGCCGTGCCGGCGCCGTCGGCGCCCGTCACGTTGCCGGGTGATGCGTCGATCCTCGTGACGGGTGGGTTGCGCGGCCTCGGTCTCGAATCGGCGCGTTGGTTGGCCGCGCGCGGCGCGCGCCATGTGCTGCTGGCGGGCCGCTCGGCGCCGGAGGCTGCCACCGACACGGTGGTGCGCGAGCTCTCGTCGCGCGGCGTCAACGTTCGCGTCGTGACGCTCGATGTCACGGATGCCGACGCCGTGGCGCGTGTGGCGCAGGAAGAAGTCGCCGCGGGACGTCCACCCGTGCGTGGCGTCGTGCACGCGGCCGGCGTGTGGGAGGATCAGCCGCTGGCGACGCTCACGTCGGCGGCGCTCGCACGCGTGTTGGCGCCGAAGGTGGCCGGCACGCTCGCGCTCACGCGCGCGTTGCCCGATCTGGACGTGTTCATCGCGTTCTCCGCGTTCTCGGCGCTGCTGCCGGCGGAGACGCAGGGCAACTACGCGGCGGCCAATGCGTTTCTCGATGCTTACGTGTCCGCGGCACGCGCGCGCGCGCCGAAGGCGTGGGTGAGTGTGCACTGGGGACCGTGGGCCGGCGTGGGCTTTGCGCAAACCGACTACGGTCGGCGCGCGCATGAACGGCTGCAGGGCCTCGGGATCAGCCGGATCACCGCACCGCACGGCTTCGAGGCGCTCGACGCCCTGATGGCGGGTGGTTACAGCGGCATCGGACTGATGCCGGTCGACTGGCGTCGTCTCTTCGAGCGCGATCCCAATGCGCGGCTGTCGCCGATGTTGCGCGAGTTGTCGCAGCGCTACGCCGTGATGGCGACGAGTGAAGCGGGCCGGGTTCGGGAGTTGTTGTCGGGACTGACCGGCGCCGAGGCCACCGCTCGACTCGAGCAGGAACTCACGTCGATGGCCGCCGGGATCATGCAGTTGCCGGAGTCGGCCATCGACCGCCAGGTGTCGTTCACGGATCTGGGCCTGGATTCACTCATGGCGGTCGAGTTGAAGAACCGGATCCGTCACGATGTCGGGGTGGATGTGCCGCTGGTCAAGTTGTTGAGCGGACCATCGATCGCCGAACTCACGCTGCTCGTGTCGGTGCATCGCAAGATGGCAGATCTTGGTGGAGCGGTGCCGCAGGGCGATGACGTGGCAGAGATTGAGATTTAGCCACGTGGTATATTCACCATCCATCATGAAGCAACTTGTTACCAGCGCTCTCCTGGTCGCCGCACTGTGCGTGCCGGTATCGGCCTTGGCCCGTCAGCAGGATTTTGTCGGGCAGGCTGTGACCATTACTTTGGCAAACGGCTCGAAGGTTTCGGGAACGGTCACCAAGCACGAAGGTGGCAAGGTGTCCCTCAAGGCCGACCTCATCGGTGAGATCGTCATCGAAGAGAAGGATATCGCCGGGGTAGGCCCCGCGCCGACGTCCGCGCCGCCGGCGGCAGCGCCGTCAGGTGCGCTGGCGCCGACGGTGACCTGGACGACCACGGGCACGGCCGGATACTCGTTCGTGTCGGGCGCGGCGCCGGTGTTGGGCGTCGGTGACACGCACGGCGTCAACCTCTCGCTCTTCACGGAGCGCGCGTCGGCGAAGGACGCGGTGTCGCTGACGGGCACGTTCACGTTCCAGCGCACGCAGCCGGCACCGGCCGCCGCGAAGAACGGTGGCCTGACGTTCGCGTGGAACCACGGGTTGAACAAGCAGCTCACGTTCATCACGCGCACGACGTTCAACAAGGACAGCGTGCAGAACATCAACCGCCGCGTCACCAATCTGAACGGGTTGGGTGTAATGCTCGTGCAGACGCCGCATGTCACGTTCTCGGTGGTGCCGGGCGTGGGCTTCACCACGACCGACTACGAAATCACCCCGACGCTCGCCCCGCTCTTCGCCACCGTGAAAAACAACACACTCGGCTACGGCGTGTTCGACTACTTCGAATACAAAATCATGCCGACCTTGACGTTCAGCCAGAGCTTCCTGCACTTGCGGTCGTTCTCGACCTCGTCGCAGTACGTGTCGCAGCTGAATCTGTCGCTCGTGGGTCTGATCTCGCCGAAGGTCGGCATCTCGATCAACTACGCGAACAACTACGATAGCCAGATGCCCGAGCCGTACATCAAGAAGTCGACGAGCACGCTGACGTCGGGCCTGCAGTTCAAGTTCTAGTTCGATCGCACGACCCGTCTCACAAACAGCAACGCCCCGGACCGTGAGGTCCGGGGCGTTGCTGTTTTCATTGCTGTACAGACGACGGCTACGGCAGCACGAACCGCACGTTGACGTAGAAGAGCTTGGCCGACGCGTTGGCCGGCGTGCCCGTGGGCACGGAGAACGGCGTGCGCGTGACCGACGAGAACTGCGCCATCAGCTGGAGTGAGCCGATCTTCGCGTCCTTGAAGAAGGCGTAGTTGAACCCGACGCTGGTCTCCGTGATGTCTTTGTTGGCGGCGGTTTGTCCGGCCACGCCGAAGCCGATGGCCTTGCCCGTAGCAGGATCGGTCGTCGTGGCCGCGGTGGCGGTGACCTGGCTGTGGTAGCCGAACAGCGTGGTCTTGGTACCCGCGGCGGCTTCGATGCCCCCCATGAGCGACCGGTTCGACACGAGCGTCATGGAGCTGTCGCCGTTCACGATCAGGTCCGGGATGTTGGTGTTGGCGAGATAGCGGCCGCCGCCCTTCGAGAAGAACGAGTTGCCGATCAGATGCACGCCCTTCACGGGTTCCAGGTTGACGTTCAGTCCGCCGCCCGTCGCCGTGGCGGTCATCGTCGATGTGCTCGTCGCGTCCCACGTCTTGAACTGGCGCACGAGGCCCATCACTTCCACGTGTTGACGGGTGTCGCCCGTCGGCGTGTCGACGGCCACCTTGCCGATGATGTCGGGCATCAGGTTGGGCGCCCCGGCGTTGCTGCCGTTGTCGAGTTCAGCAGCGGTGAAGGCCGCCGGCAGCGTGACCGCCGAGCCGACGTATTGCTGCGGGTTCTCGATCGAGAGGGCGGCCGCCACGCGATTCGACGGGTGCGCCACGATCCGGAACTGCGCGGTGCGGTTCCACACGAGGCCGGACTGGTAGTTGGTGTCGACCAACTGGGTGAAGAAGATGTCGCCGGGCGCCGGTGAGATGCCGTTGCGTCCCGGTGTGGCGAGGCTCCACGACTGTCCGGCCAGAAACTCCACATTGCCGGCCGTGGCTTGCGCCCAGAACAACCGCATGCGGAAGGTATTGCCGTTGCTCGTGACCATCACGTTGGCAGGTGCGGCGCCGCCGAAGTCGGCTTCCACATAGCCTTTCATGGCCACGTGGCCGGCCTGGCTCGTGGCCATCAGCGAGAGCCGCGAGTTCTGTGCGGAGAGACGCGTTTCCGACAACTGGCCGGCCGCGCCGGTGGCAAACGGAATGGTCCCGAACACGGTGCCGAGTACGGCGCCGGTGTTGGTGGACCGTGTGACGGACGTGGCATCGAGAAAGCCGCCGATGAGCAGGTCGGCATCACCGACGTGGATGGCCAATGGCGCGGTCGGCGTCGCCGCCGGTGCGCTGGTTTGCGCGGTGGCCAGGGCTGGCCACGCCAATGACGACAGGACGATGGACAGCGACAGCGACAGCGCGACGGGAAATAACGGACGTGGCACGAAACCCTCCGGTGCTATTCTAGCGACCGCTTTGAGCTCAACAAACATGGATTCGAGCACCTCGTGAGATCGCTGAGCATCGCGGGGGCGCGTGGCGACCGCTGGCTGACCATCTGCGCGGCGGCCACCCTGCTCGCGACGATCGTGTTCGGCGTGCAGTACTGGCGCGCCCAGCAGCGGGCGCTGACGCAGGCGCGCGAACGCGCGCACGGCGAAGCCCAGCGTGCCGCACGTGTGATCGATGCGGATCTGTCACGCATGCCCGGCATCGTCCGCGCCATTGCCGATGATTTTTCGAGCGGCCGCACGCCGAAGGCGCGGCTCGTCGAGCGTCTCAAGCAGGCCATCGACACTGCACCGCAGTTGATCGGCCTCGGCGCCGCGTTCAGCGCGTATCAGTACGACCCGGGGCTGCGTCTCTACGCGCCCTACTACCGTCGCGTCGGTGAGAACACCGAACTCATCGATCTCGATGCACGCTACGACTACACGCAAGGCGATCGCGACTGGTTCCGTCGTCCGTTCACCGACGGGCCGTCGTGGAGTGAGCCGGCGCTGACCGATGCGAGCTCGGTTCCCGTGGTGGAGTTCTCTGTGCCGTTTACCGATGGGCCGTCGAGCACGACGCCGATCGGCGTGATCCACGGCACGATTTCCCTCTCGGCCGTCGACGAGTTGATCCGGTCGCTCGATCTCGGCGAATTCGGCTACGGCTTCCTCGTGTCGAACAAGAACTTCGTGATCTCGCATCCCTTCGGCACCGAGCAGGCCGACCGCATCGGCATCGATGCCG